>JBAZBZ010000006.1 GCA_041671145.1 Bacteroidales bacterium
AAATGGATGAATTAGGGCTCGAACGAGGCAATATCAAATGATTACCATGACAATCGTTGCAGGTCGCAGTAACAATAAGACCGCTTTTGAATAATCCTTTTCCATGAATACCTTCACTATAATTTTCAAGAATATTATGTTCATTAATATTATATGTAAGTGCAACCGGAGCTCCTTCCTTATGGCACTTTCCGCATAAAAACGGAATGTTCATTTTATAAGTAAGCGATTTAGGAGATGAGGATGGTAAAATATCATGTGCTCCGTGACATTCTTTGCAATTAGGAGCATAAGGTGCATTTAATTTCAGTGCTTGTCCATGTATGCCGGCAAAAAATTGTTTCTGAGCCGCCGAATGACAATTACTGCAATTTACGGGATTGAGCTTTTCGGGGTGAGGAAAATCTTTTACTGCAGCATCTTTATGACAAGAAGCACATGTTACATTTTTATGAACAGATTTATTTAAGGTTATATTGTTAACATATAAAGATTTGGTTTTTCCATCTCTTACTGTTTTTAAACTTGGTTCTTCATGACAGGTAAGACAATCACTATTGGATTGAGCAGGCAGTTTGTTCAAAAGTAAAAACAAGCAAACTGAAAAAAGAAATATTCTTTTATATAGAGAAATATTTATTGCTTCATTCATTCGTATAATAGCTGTGCATTTTTGTTGATTACAACATTACAAATAATAAATTATAATCTCACCCTTTCGGTTATACATCTTAATTATTTACGATGTATTCCATTTTTTAATATCATTTTTATCGTATATTATTTGGAATACTCATACGAAAAACAAGCTTCTACAAAGCTTTGCAGGTTAGTATATGGTTTTTATTAATTCTATTTTTGCATACTATATAATAAGAAATAAAAAATCTTTGATAGCTATAAACATATTTTATAAATATTTTTTTCTTTTTAAAATTATTTTTCAAAACATTTAAAAAACCTATGCAATGAAAAAAATAAAACTACCGCAATCTTACTTCAATTACATTTCTTTTCTGGGTACTATCATTGCTTTGATTGCATGGATATCATTTATATTTTTAATTGTTATGGTGGATGTATTTAATTCGGGAAATGTTTATTCCGAATTGTTTACTTATCTCGTTGTTCCCGTATTTCTGGTTTTAGGATTTATTTTGATTTTTTTTGGAATGTTTTTAAAAAGAAGAAGAGACAGAAGAGGACTCAAAGGAACTGATGATAAACTAATAATAAATTTAAAAGATAACAGAAAAAGAAATGCAATATTAATTTTTACAAGCATAACTGTATTATTTGTAATGTCAACTATTGTTAGTACTTATGAAGGGTTTCATTATACTGAATCTGTTGCATTTTGCGGAAAGCTTTGCCATAAAGTAATGAATCCAGAATTTGTTGCATATCAGAATTCTCCTCATGCAAGAATTAAATGTGCCGAGTGCCATGTGGGAGAGGGTGTTAGTTGGCTTGTGAAATCAAAAATATCGGGATTTCGTCAGGTTTTTAAATATTTGAATGAATCGTATCCAAGACCAATTTCAACGCCAATTGAAAATTTACGTCCTGCAAGAGAAACATGTGAAAAGTGCCATTGGCCTCAGAAATTTTATACCGACAAACTGCATCAGGAAAAATATTACCTCGCAGATTCATGCAATACCGAATGGAATGTAATATTAAATATGAAAATTGGTTCAAGCCACGAAGCTTTGGGTCTAAATCAGGGAATTCACTGGCATATAAATCCTGATATAAAAATGGCATATAAAGCAGATAAGAAACGCGAAACTATTTACTGGGTAGAACTAACAAATACTAAAACAGGAAAAAAAACAATTTATAAAGACGAAGAAAATACAATAAATGCAGATTCTCTTAAAAAATTACCTGCAAGGACAATGGATTGTATGGACTGTCACAACCGTCCTTCGCACGAATTCAGGTCTCCGTCTTATTATATAAATAATTTGTTTACATCTGATAAAATATCCACATCAATACCCTGGCTAAAGAAAATTGTGATGGATGCATTAAATGTTACATATCCAACAAAAGAAGCTGCTGCTGCGGGTATAAAAAAACAAATTACGAATTTTTATAAAGAAAAATATCCTTCTGTTTATAAAAAATATGATAAACAAATAGCAAATGCAATTTCCGAAATCCAAAATTCCTATTTTCAAAATGCATTTCCAGAAATGAAAGTAACCTATAAAGAATATCCGCGACATATAGGTCATCTCGAAACAAATGGATGTTTCAGATGTCATAACGACAAGCATAAATCACCTGAAGGAAAAACCATATCTAAGAATTGTTATCTGTGTCATTCAATTTTGGGACAAGGGAAAAAAGACAGTATTGTATTTTCTGATGTTAATAAATCCGTTAAATTTATTCATCCTGTTGATATCGGAAATGCTTGGAAAGAATCAAATTGCATGGATTGCCATTTTGATTTGTATAAATAAATTTCTGAAAAAACTCAAAAAAATTTGTATTACTTTAGGGCATCTTTAACCTTTTTGGCTGATAGTTTCAAGTTGCTTTTGGTTCAGAATTTTGACAGTATTATCAGCAAACTCGATAACTTTTGATTCATGGAGGGAATTTAATATTCGACTGACACTATCTTTACTTAATGCTGTAAGCTCAGCAATGTCGCCTCTATAAAGGGGAAATCCACTTGAATGATTAGGATATACAATGTCTTTATAATATAACAATGCTTCTGCTATACGACCGTGCATTTGTTTTTGTGTTAAACTTATAAATCTATTGAAATTGTATATTCCCTTTTTACTAATATCTTCAATATAACCAAATGCAAATTCAATATTTTTATGCATTAAATTTTTGAAAATTTCTACACTTATCAGACAAGCTGTTGTTTCTTCCATGGCTGCAACAGAGTAATGATGTATTTTATCTGTAAATGCTCCAGGTCCGCCAAGAAATTCGTTTGAGCGTACATATTGCAGGAGCAGGTTTTTTTTACCAAATCCTTCAATATAAATTTTAGCAAGACCTTTTGTGATAGAAACAATATGTGTAATCGGAGTTCCTTGTTTAAAAATAGTTTCTCCTTCGTTATAAATAACTTCTAACCTGTTTTCGTTAACAAGCAACAATTCCTCTTCGGTTAAACGATTGAAAATTTCATGCTTGAACTTACAATCAACACATGTATTTTTTTTGTCTTCCAGTAACATACTTAATATTATTTTTTACAAATTTATATAAAAATCACTATCAATTTCAGATTTGCAGCCAATATTTTTTTCTCTTAAAATCATTGTCCTGTCTTAATTGCCGATAGACATTAATTTTAACGCAAGACATTTATCTGGTTTTTATATGGTATAATCCCACATATTTTATTACAAACATTCATAAAATTAAAGATGTTTTTATTAAGGAAACCTGCTGCTTTCATTGGCTATTAAACTAATCCGTTAATTTCATATTTATATATTTGCCAAAAATAATTTAAACATATTTTTATTAAATATTCATACAAACAAAAAAATTAAATATTAAAACTATAAATAAAATAGAAACTAAATTTAATTAATTACTAAATTTTTAAACAGATGAAAAGAAAAATATTTTTACTAAGCATTCTTGCAATAGCGTTAGTAAGTTGCAAGAAAGTAGCAGGACCAGAAGGTCCCGCAGGAAAAGACGGAACTAATGGTTTAGATGCAAACGCAACCTGCAAACAATGCCACAATGCAACTGTTGTTGATGAAAAATCAACGGAATTCAAATTATCAAAACACTCTTATGGTACAGCTGCTTTTGAAGAAGCCGGAAGCACAGGTTGCGCTCCATGCCACGAATCAGAAGGATTTAAGTATGTATGTAAAAATAACATTCCTGCAACTTTTACTCTTTCCGGCAGTTCGTATGTAAATAATTATGCTGCTACATCTTCTACTTCTTATGGCGAAATTGGTTGTTTTACATGCCACAGCAGTTTACACACTACTTATGGTTATAGCGATATATCACCATTAACAACTACTGCAGCTGTCCCTATGACTATGTGGGGAGGAACAAAAACGATTAATATCACACAGAGCGGAGGTAAAAGTAATTTGTGTATAAAATGCCATCAGCCTAGACCAGTAACAAAATCAACTGATAAAAATGTTATTGACTATGCAGCATTATCCAGTAACCCAACAGCTGTTTTATATGATACAACAACGGGTGCTACAAATGTATTAAAGCCAAGTTACAGAACAGGCATACATTATGGTTCTGTTGGTGCAATTTATGCAGGAATAGGCGGTATTGAATTTTCAGGTTCCCTGAGCTACAGCAATTCTACTCATACAACAGTTGCTTCATGTCAGGATTGCCATACAGCAGCCATGACAGGCAAGGCAGGCGGACATACTTTTGTGGCAAAAGGAAACTTCAATGGTTGTAATGTTTCGGGTTGCCATTCAGCAAGTCCTATTACTGCAACTTCCACGAAATTTACTACTCCAAGAACCAATCATAAAACTTTACTTAACCAGCTGGCTGCAAAATTAAAACAGGATGGCATAGAAATTCTTAACAGAAATCCTGATACAGAAACAAACTTATGGGCAGGTTTAACTACAAATAATTATGATGGTTATTTGAACATTTATGACCCGGCTAGTAATCCCGATGGCGAAACAAATAATGCCGGTCAATTCAGGAATCCAAGCCCAGGTTCTTCGTGGACATCTGCACAAACAGCATATAATCTCACCTTACCTAAACTGAAATTGACAAATGCGCAAATGGGTGCAATCATAAATTTCCAGTTATGTTTGAGAGAATACAGTTTGGGTATTCATAATACTTCATACAGCGAAGCATTATTAACTAACTCAATAGCTGTATTGCCGTAAATACAATATTAATTAAAATAAATATTCTTACAAAAAGCCCGGCACAACTGTTCGGGCTTTTTTAAAAAAATAAGTTAAACTTTTTTAAAACTAATACAAATGCAAAAAAAGATATTAATAATAGATGATGACCATGACCTTGTCAGGTCTTTTCAGGTCATGTTGGAAAACAATGATTATTATGTTATCACTGCTTCAAACAGCAAAGAAGGGTTTGAAAAATTAAAAAATGAAAAACCTGACCTTTTAATTCTTGATGTAATGATGAATACAAACCTCGAAGGTTATAATATGTTGCATACAATAAAAAAAGAACCCGACATGAAAGACCTACCGATTATATTATTAACAGGTATGCTTGATACTATGGGAGTTAATCTGGTTTCAGGTGTTGATGATGAGAAAATGTTTCCTAATGTTACTTTTCATGATAAACCTATATATCCTGCAGTTCTTTTGGAATTGATAAAAGGATTAATTAGAGTTTGTCCATAATGTCCGATTTCTTCGTTATTCTCGTTTCAAAAATCAGTCATTTACTTTAGTAAACTCCTGATTTTTAAACCTCGAAAGCCTCGAACTCGAACATTCTGAACCAAACTCTCGACTTTATATACAGACACTAATTATACTTTAAATGACTACATTGTTAAATTGTTGTTTTAATAACTTACTTATTCTGTTGTTGGTTTATTTATAACAATTTAACAATTTTGTTTAAGCAAAAGCTAAATTTATAACTTCAATCTTCTATTTAAATGTCAACTTGCATTTGACCTGACATTACAATTTCAATTACCCTTTGATGCTGATTTTTTCTAGTTGTTTCCTGTTTAAAATTTTGATTGTACTTTCAGAAATTTCAATGATTTTGGACTCATGAAGGGAATTTAATATTCGGCTGGCACTGTCTTTGCTTAATGCTGTTAATTCAGCAATGTCCTTTCTGTAAAGAGGAAATCCATTTGAGTGGTCGGGATACACAGTATCCTTATAATATAATAATGCCTCTGCTATACGACCATGCATTTGTTTTTGTGTTAAACTGATAAATTTATTGAAATTATATATCCCTTTTTTACTGACATCTTCGATATAACCAAATGCAAATTCAATATTTTTATGCATTAAATCTTTGAAAATTTCCACACTTATAAGACAAGCTGTTGTTTCTTCCATAGCTATAACAGAATAATGATGTATTTTATCTGTAAATGCTCCCGGTCCGCCAAGGAATTCGGTTGGACGTACATATTGAAGTATGAGATTTTTTTTACTGACTCCTTCTATATAAATTTTGGCAAGTCCTTTTGTAACAGAAACTATATGAGTAATTGGTGTGCCTTGTTTAAAAATAACCTCACCTTCATTATAAACAACTTCTAATTTATTTTCATTAATAATCAATAATTCATCTTCTGTTAAATTATAAAAGATTTCGTGTTTGAATTTACATTCAACACATGTGGGACTTTTGTTTATTAATGCCATAGTTTGAAATGTTTTTGAACAAAATTTATTTCATAAGTATTACTAATTAGTGCCTGTCCATAAAGAGTTTGGTTCAGAATGTCCGAGTTCGAGGCTTTCGAAGTTTTAAAAATCAGGAGTTTACTAAAGTAAATGACTGATTTTTGAAACGAGAATAACGAAAAAATCGGACATTCTGGACAAACTCTTCTAATTAAAAGATTCTTGTAATATTAAATCCTATTACCAAATCACTTTTAAACCACCATTCTTTATCACCTTTTCCTATAAAAACATTCTGATTATAAACCATATTTCTTTGATAAGTTATTGCTTCGGCAGTGCTGACGAATAACTGAAATGAATGTGCCGCCGTTGCTTTTTCAAAACCAATAGCAATGTTTGGTTTAGGGTTTTTATAAACTTCAGTTTCTTTTATAAGTTTGGTAAAATTTTTATCATATTCAAACAAAAATGAAATAGTAGATGTAATATTAATTTTTCCCAAAACCGAAAGTCCGAAATTATCATTTCGCCTTATGCGATGAGCTAATGTATCTCCACTTGACGATTGAACAGAATTATTAGTTGTTTCGACTATATTGTAATGAGTGTACATTGGTGCAACCTGCAGATTAAAAAAATTACAGAATTTGTGTGAAACCAAAATTTCATGGAAGTATGAAAAGCGATGTGATTCTTTAAAATTGGGATAATCGAAGCTTTTCGTATCTCGGGCATCATACACAAGTGCTCCATAATATACCACTGAAACCGGAATTTTACCACTAATAGTTTGTTGTATCAGTCGCAATTTTACATTTGCATCCTGTTGTTTGTTGAATTTTGTGGTTCCAATACCAACCTGCAGATATTCAAGAATACTGTAATTTAATCCTATTCGTATGTTTGACGGAGAATAAATGCCCCATGCTTCTTTACTGCCTGTATTGATTTTACCGAATCTGTGATTAATCACTAATTCAAAAGATTTAGCATAATTCATCACGCAAGTTTGATTTTCCAGAAATACACCGCTGTTAAATGTATTATCCACAGATTTGTCAACTTTTTTACTTATTGAATCTTGACCAAATAAAAAGTTGATTCCAAAAATTAACAACATTGCTGCAAATATTACTCTGCTGCAAAAGAATTTACAAATTAATTTTATTAACAGTATCATTTTAAAAAAATTTAGAATTAAATTATTTATTAAACATTATTTTCTGAATTAAATTAATTGTTTTTTGCACCCTGATTGATCCAATTAAGTACTTTAGTTGCAAAACCGGAATTGGAATATGCTTCCATGCTGCCACCAACATTTATTTTTTTATATAATAAACTATTGGATGGAACAAGAGTGTCAATACAACTTTTTGTAAACAAATCATTGTAACAATTAGAAGTTGCCAAATCAACCCTTGCTCCGCCGGATTGGTGACAAATTGCACAATTGCTGGTAAAAAAAGGTTTTATATCATTAGCAAAACTAACTGGTGTAGCATTATTTTCAGGATAAATCACTTTCGGTTTCATTGTATCTTTTGTGCAACTCCCAATAAATCCAACAACAAATAATATAAAAATCAGGTTTTTAACTTTTATTTTTTTCATCCGTTCTTTAATTTTTTAATAAAAAATTTTTAATTTTAGTTTAAAATCATCAGATAAATTTTATTTACAAGAACTTTAAAATACCCTTGGATGCAGCGATGTCCAAGGGTATAATTATATTACAAAATAAAATGAATTAAAGCGAACGCATATAATTTACTAAATTCCATCTGTCATTGTCTCCTTTTATTTTATTTTTATAAGCAGGCATTTTACCAAAACCTTCGGTAGTATAATAAAAAATTTCGCCATCTGTAAAAGCTTTAAATTCTTTGCTTGTAAAATCGGATTTACCTGCCATTTTTCCGCCTTTACCTTCAGCACCATGACACATTTTGCAGTTTTTTGTATATAATTCTTTACCGGAAGCGATAGATTCTTTTTCCGACTTAACCGGATTCTTCATGTTTTTGTATTTTTCAGGTACACCATCTCCTTGATTAATGACTAAAGACATCATAAAAAAAGCAATCACCGGCAATACGGTAATAACAGTAATTTTTTTTACTTTTGAAATTGATTTCATAAGAGTTCCTCCTTTTTAGTTTAATTATTTTAAGACAAATTAGATACCAAAATTATTCTTTTCAAAGCTTTGGTGCAATATTTTGAAGCTTGTTTATGTCAGAAAAAACAAGATATTTAACATAAAAAAAGATGGTTTATATCAAATTGTCATTTTTTTATTAAACTAAAATATTGTTTATAATCATCCCGAAAGAGAAGCAGATAAAGGGAGAAACAAAGTTTTATTCTTCCTTTTTTTAATAATTCCTGAAAATAACCAAAATAATAAAAGAAAAATTTAATAATATATATAATATAGTATTTATAGGATATATTTAAAATTATATTAATTTTGAATTGAAGATTATCATCTGTTTCTGTTTTTTGCCTGCTTAATAATTTAACATAATGAAAATTAATACTAAAGTAAGATATGGTTTGCGTGTGATGATGGAGCTTGGGTTACATGATAATAAATCAGGTATGTATCAGAAAGAAATTGCACATAATCAAAAATTATCCGAAAAATACCTTGACCCCATTATAGCTGCGCTCAAAGTTTCAGGACTTATAATGAATTTCAGTGGCAAAAAAAGTGGTTATTTTATAGGTAAATCAAAGTCGGAAATTACAGTTTATGATATTTACCGAACATTTGAACCTGACTTTGAAATATCACATTGCCCAAAAATACCTGCAACCTGTTTTATTAAAAGAATGTGTGTTGCTAATGAAATTTGGATGGGACTTAACGATGTTATGTCAAATTACCTTAAAAAAATCACCCTGGACGATATTATTAAAAAACACAAAAAAATAAAACGATATATTGCTGAAGAAAACAGAGCTGTTGAGCATCTTAAATAATATCCACTATATAATTTTAGTATAGGTATAATTTATTGAACCATATTTTGATTTACGACTTACATCATAATTTTCCACGATATATTCCTTATTTTATTAAAACTCTTAACATAAAATTTGAGGAGTAATTATTGAAAAAACACACTGTTTACAACACATATTTAATTTATTAATAATTTATACTTGCGTATTTTTGTTAAACTTTTAATAGCACTTAAAGTACCCAATTTCATTTAATAATTTTAAAATCCGATTCATGCATTTTATAGTTGTAGGAATAAATTTTAAGACCGCAAAAGTTGATGTCAGGGAAAAATTTCATTTTGTAAATGAAAGTTTACCTGAGGCATTGGGCATACTTAATAGTTATAGCTCTGTCAAAGGCAGTGTTATACTTTCAACCTGCAATCGCGTTGAAATATATGCTTCAGTTAATAATATTGAAAACGGTTTTGCTGATATAATTGATTTCATAAGTAAATTTCATGAAATTCCTGTTGAACAGGTTTTACAATATATAATTAAAAAGAATTGTCAATCTGCGATTACGCATTTATTCAGGGTTATTGCAAGTTTAGAGTCAATGGTTATTGGTGAATATCAGATTCAGGGACAAGTTAAAAGTGCATACTTTACAGCAAAAGAAAACAATTCAACAAACAGTATGCTGAATAAGCTTTTTCAAACAGCAATTCAAATAGGGAAAAAAGTACGTTCAGAAACAAAAATCGGAGAAGGTTCGGTATCTGTTGCTACACTTGCCGTTGAAATGGTTAAACAAATATTTGAATATAAAAATAATTTAAATATTTTACTTATTGGTGCCGGAAAAATATCTACTCTGACTGCTTTAAATTTTCAGCAGCAATTTAAAAATTGCAATATTACCGTTACTAACCGCTCGGATATTAATAGTTTGGAATTAGCACAAAAATTCAACAGTAAAGTAATTGAATACGGAAAAAGATTCGAGTCAATTATTGATAATGATATAATAATTGCTTCAACAAGTGCTCCGAATTTTATAGTTTGCAAACATGAACTTTTAATGATGAAAGATGAATTAAAAGATAAAACCAGAATATTTATTGACTTATCAATACCAAGAAATATAGACCCTGAGATTAATTCAATAGAAAATTGTTTTGTATATTCTATTGATAATATTAATAAAATTATTGATTCAACTATTGATAAAAGAACCATAGAAATATCAAAAGCCGAAAAAATAATAAATGATATTTCAGAAGATTATTACGAATGGTATGCTAAACAATTTATTGTTCCAACAATGATAGAAATAAAAAAAGAATTAATTGTATTAAAACAAAACACATTATCTTCGTATGAAACTTTTTTAAATAATTTGGATGAAGAACAAAAAGATAATATAAATGAAATTCTTGATTCATATTCCGATAAAATTATTAAAGTTATTATGTTGAACTTTAGAAAAGCAAATTCTAAAGAGGATTTAATTGAAATCACAAAAACATTAAAGAACACATTTACTTTAGAAACTAATGAGCAAGAACAGAAAATACATTGTTGCCACACGTCCTAGCATTTTAGCTTTTACTCAAACACAACAAACAGTTGCGTTGCTTAAAGAAAAAAATCCCGATTTTGAATTTGAAATTATAAAATTTTCTACACACGGAGATAAGGTATCAGATAAACCACTAACAGAATTTGGAGGAACCGGTGTTTTTGTTAAAGAACTTGAAAATGCCATTTTACAAGGCAAAGCTGATTTTGCAATTCATAGTTTGAAAGATGTTCCTTCACTGCAGCCCGAAGAATTGCTCCTTGCTTCTTTTCCTAAAAGAGAAAATCCGCAGGATGTAGTTTTAACAAAAAATAATCTTAGTATTGAAGAAATTAAAGAAGATTGTATTATCGGCACAGGAAGTCCGCGAAGAATAGTTCAAATAGCTGCCATCAAACCAAAAGCAACTTTTAAAGATTTGCGTGGAAATATTGATACAAGAATAAAAAAACTTAACGAAGAACAATATGATGCAATTATTATAGCCGCTGCAGGACTTTTAAGGTTGGGAAAAACTATTCCTGAAAATGCATTTCTGCCAGTTGAAAAATGCTTACCGGCAATTGGACAGGGTACAATTGTTCTGGAATGTAAAAAGGATAATGAAGAATTAATAAAATTAATCAGAACAATAAATCATACTGAAACAGAAATTGCAGCAAAAGCCGAAAGAAGTTTTATGACCACAATTGGCGGTGGCTGCAAGTTTCCTTTAGCTGCTTATGCTGTAGTTAAAAATGATTTTATTTATTTGAGAGCAATGTTCGGAAATCATAAAACAAACAAAATTATCCGGTTATCAGATAAAGCGGATATGAATATGGCAGAAGAACTCGGAAAATATCTTGCAGAAAAAATAAAGGAAGAAGCAAAAAATGTTGGTATAGATTTTTTAACTGAAAATTGAGCGAAGCGAAATCGTTAACAACGAAGCTCGCCGGAACAGGAAACTTTAAACTCTTTTCAATGTCGTCATTAAAAAATAAAGTTATAATTTCCACACGACCGCTGTCTGAAAACGATGCAATGTCCGAATATTTGAAAACAAAAAGTGCGGTTATTCTTGAGTTTCCGATGCTCGAAATTATTCCTGCTGAAATAAATGATAAAATACAAAAATCAATAAATAATATTTCTAATTTCAATTGGCTTATATTTACGAGTAAAAATGGTGTAATTTATTTTTTTAATTTTCTTGAAAAAATAAAAGGAAATAAAATTATTCCTGATGTAATAAAAACAGCAGTTATCGGAAATAAAACTGCAGAGGAACTGGAGAAAAACGGAATTAAACCTTTTTTTATTTCATCAGGAAATACTTCAGAAACTTTTTTAAATGAATTGTTGGAAAAGCATATAAAAACAAATGATAATATTTTACTTGTACTTGGTAAACTTGCCGGAAATACAATAGAAGAAGGATTAAACAAAATTGCTGACATAACAAGAATTGACGTTTATAGAACTATTGAAACTAAAATTTATTCAAAAAAAATTATCGGAAAAATAAAAAGTGATAATTATGATATTATCATTTTTACAAGTCCATCGGGCTTTAATAATTTTATCAGAATAATGAAAGAAAACAATTGTGTGAAAAATTTCAAAATTGCCTGTATAGGTAAAACTACAGAAAAAGAAATTTTAAAACATGGATACAAACCTTTGATTGTACCGTCAAAGCCCGATGGATTGAGTTTAGCTTTGGAAATTGAAAAATATTTTAAATTGTAAAATCAAAATCATAAATAAAATTGTGAATTTGTGAGAATGAAACCATAAATTATTTTACCCTTTTATCTTTTTTATTACCCCAAAGATTCCGCAACTATTTCCGCAATATCTCTTACCGATACTTTTTCAGATGCTTTTTCATCTTTCAAACCATCTTCAAACATAGTAAGACAATAAGGACAAGCAACTGCAACTGTTGATGCTCCTGTGTTAAGTGCTTGCTGAGTTCGTTCAATATTTATCCGTTTTCCGACAGATTCTTCCATCCACATTCTTCCGCCGCCGGCTCCGCAGCAAAAACTATTGGTTCCGAAATCTTTCATTTCCAATATATTTTTTTTGTCAGCACAAGATTTAAGAATATTTCTCGGCTCACTAAAAACATCATTGTAACGGCATAAATAACACGAATCATGAAATACTGTTTTTCCTTCAATTTTTTTCGAGAGTTTTATTTTTCCTTCATTTATTAAATTATTTATAAATTGTGTATGATGAATTACTTCAAGCTCCGCACCGAATTGTCTGTAATCGTTTTTTAATGTTGAAAAACAGTGTGGGCAAGAAGTTATTATTTTTTTTATTCCATATTTATTAAATGTATTGATATTATCGTTAACTAATTTATCAAAAACAAACTCATTCCCAAGTCGTCTGAGCGAATCACCACAACATTTTTCTTCGTTCCCCAAAATAGCCCACGAAATTCCTGCATTATTTAATATTTGTGAAATTGCAACAGTAACTTTACGCGAACGGGAATCGAATGCTCCGGCACAACCTACAAAAAATAAATATTCAACATTTTTATTATTTTGTATTGTCGGAATGTCAATGTCTGTAGTCCATTTATTTCTGTCTGTCGGCGGAAGTCCCCACGGATTAAAACGATTTTCTGCAGATTCGAAAAAGGAAGTAAGTTCTTTTGGAAACTCCGATTTTTCCATAACAAGATGTTGTCGCATCTTTATGATTTTTGGTGTATGTTCAATGAATACAGGACATGCCTGCATACAAGCACCACATGTTGTACATTCCCATAAAGCTTCAGCAGATACACTTTCTTTAGTTTCGCTAATTAATGGAATCGACATTTCAGCATCAGCAGGAGCAGAGGCAAGCATATCGGGAGGACGCGATGCTCGTATTACAGAACCGTTTTTTAAGATATTTTGTTTGCAATGAAGAATCAATTCTTTTGGATTTAATGGTTTGTTGGTTATCGTTGCCGGACATACCGACTGACAGCGTCCGCATTCGGTACAAGCCATAAAATCAAGCAAATCTTTCCATGAAAACTGAACTATTTTTGAAACCCCAAATTCTTCTCCTTTATTAAATTTCATACGATGAACAGTTGAAACAATCTTTGGACTTCTGAAAAAGCAGTTTGGTAAAGCCGTCAGAATATGCAGGTGTTTGCTATAAGGTAAATAATTAAGAAAATAAAGCATAATTAAAGCATGCATCCACCATGCAATTCGGGAAATTACATGAACATCTGATTTATTAATATCATTAAAAAGAAATGTCAACCGGCTTGAAATAGGCAGCCAGTGAATCATTGATAAATTATTTAAATTAGCTTCAGAAATATTTGAAGTAAAATAAGCAATCATCAAAACAGAAATAAGAGATAGAATAAAAAAAGCATCGAATTTTGCTTCAACATGTTTTGGACGGAAAAAAACTTTTCTCATAACTGCAATAAGAACGCATACTATTACAACGAAAGACATAATATCTGCCGTAAAAAGTAATACACCATAAGGTACAGCACCTATAAAACTTAAATTAAATTTTGGAAAAATTCCATTAATAAAAAATTCCAGATAAACACACATAAGAATCATAAATCCCCAGAAAAGAAAAAAATGATTAATTCCAAATTTTCTTCCCACAACACGTGTTTGTCCGAAACCGTATTTTAGCAGTCCTTTTAGTCGAAACCATAAATTATCAAATCTGTTTTCCCAGCGCCCTAAACAAATAATTGCAAATAATTTTGAAATATTATTTAAGAAAAATACGATTGCCGTGATGAAAACTATTGTAAATATTATATGTTCAGTATTGTTCAAGCGATACTCCTTTCTTATGTTTACTAATATTTAATGAACTATTTTTGTATCAGATTGCTTTATTTTTTTTATTAATTCCGGGATAACTTCAAACAAATCGCCTACTATTCCTAAGTTAGCAACACTAAAAATAGGTGCTGACTTGTCTTTGTTTATAGCTATAATATATTCTGAATCCTGCATCCCGACGAGATGCTGTATTGCTCCTGATATACCACAAGCAATATATAATTTCGGATGAACTGTTTTTCCGGTTTGTCCAACCTGTCGGGAATGTTCAAGCCAGCCGCTGTCAATAGCACATCTGGAACCCGAAACTACTCCTCCTATGTTTTCCGCAAATTCTTCAAGCAACTTGAAATTTTCTTTTGAGCGCATGCCTCTGCCGCCTGAAACTAAAATGTTTGCCGCTGAGATATTCACGTTATCATTCTGGACTAATGAAATAATTTCAAGAACTTTTGTAGATATATCAGCTTCAGACATTGAAAATAGTTCTTCAATAAATTCTCCTTTTCTTTCAATTATATATTCGGGTTTTGGCATAACATGAGGTCTGACAGATGCCATTTGCGGTCTTTTTATTTCAGTAAGAATTGTAGCCATGATGTTTCCGCCAAAAGCAGGACGGGTTTGCTCAAGCAGCCGTTTTTTCTTGTCAATAGCGAGAGCTGTACAATCGGCAGTTAATCCTGTCTTTAATTTGGTGGCAACAGCGCCGGCGAGGTCTCTCCCAAGTCCGGTTGCGCCCATTAATACAATTTCCGGTTTATATTTGTTTATAAGATTAACCGTTGCATCAACATAAGCTTTCGTTCTATAATATTTTAGAACAGGATTATCTGTAACGTATACCTTGTCGGCTCCATAACAAAAAGCTTCTTTTGCCAGATGTTTAATATTTTCACCAATAACAAATGCAGAAAGCTCAACATTAAGATTGCTTGCCAACTCTCTTCCTTTTCCCAAAAGTTCCCATGATACATCATGTGCATTTCCGCTCACCTGTTCTACAAAAATCCAAACGCCTTTCCATTCATTAGTTTCATTTGAACCTTCCACCAAAGATTTTTCTGTCTCAGAATTTTCAGGTTGCTCATTAGTTTTTGTTTCATATTCTTTAAGAATATTTTCTTCTTCCGGTGTATAAAAAACTTCTATCGCATCAGACGGACATACTTTAATACATTTTCTACACCCAAAACATTTTTCAATATCAAAAACCGGTTCGCCAAGTTCATTAATTTCAATTGCATCAACAGAACAAGATGTTTGGCATCTTGCACCGCAGGAAATACATTTGCCTTCAATTAGCCGAACCTTTCCTCTCGGTTTCTTTTTAGGTTTTGGACTCATTTATTTTCTCAATTAAGTAGTGATAATATTTTTTTCTATTAATTTATTAAACATAAAATCGGCAGCTTTATGTTTTTGTTCTCCTTCACCTGTGATAGTTTCACCTTTTTCTCTGACTGGTGCAAAAATTCTTCTAACTTGTGTCGGAGAACCAGAAAGTCCGATTTCTTTAACATCAAGCTTTAATATGTCATTTGACCATAGTTTTACGCAATAACTTTCGGCTTCCAATCTGCATGGAACAGTAGGATAACGGGGCATATTAATTTCCCGCTCTACTGTGAGCATCACAGGCATTGATGTTTCAACAATTTCAATATAATTTTCAAGCTTTCGTTTTACTTTAATTCTTTTCCTTTCCAAATCAACATCTAAAATTTCATTGACCAAAGTAAGTTGAGAAATATCTAATCTTTGAGCAATACCCGGTCCCACCTGAGCTGTATCACCATCAATAGTTTGTTTTCCGCAGAAAATTATATCAGCAGGACGGGTTTCATTTATTTTTTTAATTGCAAAACTTAATACCATGCTTGTTGCTAAAGTGTCGGCACCTCCGAAAACCCTGTCGCTTAATAAAATTGCTTCATCAGCACCTATTGAAATTGCTTTTTTTAATACTTTTTCTGCTGAGGGTGGTCCCATAGAAATAACTGTAACATAAGCACCGTATTTATCCTTGAAGCGGATTGCTTCTTCAACCGCATTAGTATCAAAAGGGTTAGTAATAAAGGGAACTCCTTCTCTTATTAATGTGTTGGTCTCGGGATTTATACTCACCTGAGTTGTGTCAGGTACCATTTTAACACATACTATTACATGCATAAATAAACTCCAATTCTATTAATTAGTACATTATTTTTTTCTTTTTGGAAATTTTTATATCGATTCTATATTTACATATCCACCAGTAATGTACTTTTCAAGGTCTTTTATAGTAGCTTCCTGATGATGAATAATGCTGTTTACTATATCGCCAATTGAAACAATTCCAATTATTTTATTCTCATCGAGAACTGGAAGATGACGTATTTTTCTTTTTGTCATTATTGACATACATTCAAAAATGTCTCCTTCCTGAGAAATAGTAACTATTTCTTTTGACATAAAATCCTCAACATAATTTTCTAATGAAAATGATTCTGATTGATAGCTTTTACGCGCATAATCTCTTTCCGAAAATATTCCCAGAATTTTATCATTTTCAATTACTAAAATTGCTCCTATGTTTTTTTCTGCCATTTTTTTTAATGCATCAATAATTTTAGTTTTAGGACCAATGCTATATATAGCATTTCCCTTTTCTTTTAGAATGTTTCTGATAGTTTTCATTTTTTTAGTTTTTTAAATTTAACGTAATTTTTTTATTTATCATATAAATCCTATTCATATTATAGGACAAATATACAACAATAAAAGAGCAAAACAAAATATTTTTATAAATTTTTTACAGGATATTTTTTTAAGAAATAATAGTTTTAACAAACATTTGTTAATTTTGCAGAAAAGCAGCTATAAATATTTAGAGTTTAATTTTTTAAAATAACTTTTATGAAAGTTAATACTAAAATAAGATATGGTTTAAGAACCATGATGGAATTGGGTTGTCCTGAAAATAAAAAAGGAATTCTTCAGAAAGATATTGCTATAAATCAGGAATTGTCCGAAAAATATCTTGACCCGATTATTTCTGCTTTAAAAGTTGCCGGTTTAATCAGCAATGTGGGCGGCAAGAAGAGTGGATATATTCTGAGTAAATCCAAATCAAAAGTTAAAATTCTGGATATATTTAAGGCATTTGAACATGGTCCTTTTATTGTACAATGTATTGATAACCCTTCGGTATGCAACAGGTCGGAAAATTGTGTTGCCAGAGAATTCTGGACAGGACTTAATAATGTCATCATTGAATATCTTAAAAACACATCACTTGAGGAACTTTGTTTACGATGCAAAAAACAAAATACACCCATTAAAAAAAATAAAATCAAGCGTGTTATTAAATAAATTTATATATGCATAGAGCGTTTTGATAAAACCTGTTAATTTTGAAAATTACTAATTATAAATATAAAAATATATGACTTTTCCAGTAACCAGATTAAGAAGATTAAGAAAAAATCCTATTTTAAGAAATATGATTTCCGAAACATCAATCAGTGTTGATGATTTGATAATGCCTTTGTTCGTTTGCCCCGGCAAAAAAGTAAATAACCCGATTTCATCAATGCCTGGGAACTCCCAATTATCAGTTGATTTGCTGGTGGAAGAATGTAAAAAAATATTGGATGCCGGAGTAAAATCGGTTTTACTTTTCGGAATTCCCGAAACAAAAGATGAACACGGACTTGTTGCATGCAGCGAAAATGGTATTGTTCAGCAGGCAATACGTGCAATAAAAGAAAAACTGCAAAATAATTTGCTTGTTGTTGCCGATGTTTGCAATTGCGAATACACAACTCACGGACACTGCGGCACAATTGTTGACGGTGATGTTGACAATGACTTGACTCTCGAAACACTTTCCAAACAATCATTATCGCTTACAAAAGCAGGAGCTGATATTATCGCTCCCAGCGATATGATGGATGGTAGAGTGAAAGCAATAAGAACTATTCTTGACGAAAATGGATTTTATAATACACCAATTTTATCTTATGCTGCTAAGTATGCTTCCGGATTTTATGGCCCTTTCAGAGAAGCCGCTGAGTCGGCACCAAAATTTGGTGACCGCAGGAGTTATCAGATGAACCCTGCAAATTCAAATGAAGCAATGCGCGAAATTCAACTCGACATCGAAGAAGGTGCCGATATTATAATGATAAAACCTGCATTGAGTTATCTTGATATTATTCGCAGAGCAAAAGATACTTTCAACATTCCAATTGCTGCATATAATGTCAGCGGTGAATTTTCAATGGTTAAGGCAGCAGCAGCAAACGGCTGGATTGATGAAGAAAGAATAATGCTCGAAATAATGACTTCTATTAAAAGAGCCGGTGCCGATATTATTATTACTTATTTTGCAAAGGAGGTTGCGAAAATATTAAATAAACAAAAATGACTTCAGAATATTCTTGTAATTATAAGTATTTTGTAAAATCATTTGTATTAACAAACCTTATTGCACAAACATTTTATTTGATTACAAATAGATGCAAATCAATATTATAAGTATTATTCATGTAATTATATAAATATTACATATATTTGCATGGATAATTTTAAATAACTTATGTTTAAAAGAAAAGATACCGATTTTATACTTCAATTATTGGAGATTTTGCCTTCAGTAGCTTTGTTAGGACCACGTCAGGTCGGAAAAACAACATTGGCAAAGCAATTAATGCACAACATGAATAAACCATCGGTTTATTTGGACTTAGAATCACCAGATGATTTAAGGAAATTAGAAAACCCGGAATTATATTTTAAAACAAATCAAAACAAATGTATTATTATAGATGAAATACAACGAATGTCCGAATTGTTTCCAATTCTTAGATCTGTAATAGATAAAAATCCTTTAAAAAAACAATTTATTTTATTAGGAAGCGCTAGTCCTGAATTATTACATCATTCATCCGAAACACTTGCTGGAAGAATAGTTTATCATGAATTAACTCCGCTTTTATTAGAAGAAATATCGAAAAAATATAATTATCAGGAACACCTTATCAGAGGAGGATTTCCGACACCTTTGCTTATTGAAAATTCTAAAATACGCAAAGAATGGTTTGCTTCATACATTAAAACTTATGTGGAAACTGAGCTTAGAATGCTTGGGATGAAAGGAACAAGTATTCAATTACAGCGGTTAATTTCCATGATTGCTCTTATGCAAGGCGGTATTCTTAATGTAGCATCGCTTTCTAAATCGTTAGGGGTTAATCAACAATTAGTAAGCACTTTTATTGATTATTTGGAACATGCTTTTATTATTAGAAGACTGCACCCATGGCTTAATAATGCAAAAAAACGCATTGTTAAATCACCAAAAATATATTTGAGAGATTCGGGACTTGCAAATTATTTGAACGGAATAGAAAACATGGATGATTTTTTATCTCATCCACTTGCAGGAACATTGTGGGAAAATTATGTTATAGAACAAATAGCATCGCAATTTAAAAGAGAATTGCAAGCATATTATTACAGAACAACTAATCAGGCAGAATGCGATTTGGTGTTAATCAAAAATAATATTCCTTTTATTAGTTTAGAAATTAAATTATCACAAAATCCTAAAACAACTAAAAGTATAACAATGTCTCTTCAAGATTTGAAAACACAATACAACTATATTGTAATTCCCGAATGTGATGAAATTTTTTATATTAATGAAAAGCTAAAAGTAGGCTCATTAGAATTAGTAATAGAAGAAATAAAAGGAATTATTAAATAAATACAATGACGTAAAAATTTATTTTATAGAAAAATAGAATATACCAAATTTGTTTAGAAATTTGCAAAATTAAGCTATAATCAAACAAGAATGACCACCGAAAAAAGCAACTCAGAATATTCAAAAGCATGCGGATTAATACCGGGTGGTGTTAATTCACCGGTCAGAGCTTTCAAAAGTGTAAATTGTAATCCTGTTTTTATCAGTCATGGAAAAGGTTCAAAAATAACAGATATTGACGGAAACACTTATATTGACTATGTTAGTTCTTGGGGACCTTTGCTTTTAGGTCATGCACACGAAAGCATTGTTGAAGCAATAAAAAAAGCTGCGGAAAAAGGGACAAGCTATGGTGCGCCTACAATTCAGGAAACTGAAATGACAGAATTAATAATTCAAATGGTTCCATCAATAGAAATGGTGCGAATGGTAAGTTCGGGAACAGAAGCGACAATGAGCGCAATACGTTTGGCAAGGGGCTACACAGGAAAAAATAAAATAATAAAATTTGCAGGTTGTTACCACGGACATAGCGATAGTTTTTTAATTAAAGCCGGCTCAGGTGCTGTTACTCTTGGTTTACCCGATAGTCCGGGAGTTACCGAAGGAACAGCAAAAGATACATTAATTGCCGAATACAACAATGTTTCTTCTGTTGAAAAATTATATAGCGAATCCGGAAAAGATATTGCTGCAATAATTGTAGAGCCAGTTGCAGGCAATATGGGCGTTGTGTTACCAAAAAATAATTTTCTTGAAGATTTAAGGAAAATCACTCAGAAAAATAATTCATTATTAATTTTTGATGAAGTAATCACCGGCTTTCGACTTGCAAAAGGTGGAGCACAGGAATATTTTAAGGTTATTCCGGATATTACAACACTCGGAAAAATTATTGGCGGTGGTTTACCTGTTGGTGCTTATGGTGGTAAAAAAGAAATAATGCAAAAACTTGCACCAGTTGGTCCGATTTATCAGGCAGGAACATTATCAGGAAATCCTTTGGCAATGGCTGCCGGAATTGCGATGCTGAAATTCATAAACGAAAATCCAAATTTTTATAATGTTTTGGAAAATAAAACTTCAAAACTTGTAAACGGATTAATAAATAATTTGCAGAAAACAGGTGTGAAAGCGGTTATAAACAGAATCGGTTCAATGTTCACTTTATTTTTTAATAATTCCGGAAATATTGAATCCTTTGATGCTGTTATGAAATCCGATAAAGAGAAATATGCAAAATATTTTAAACTTTCTCTTGAAGCGGGAATTTATCTTGCTCCTTCACAATTTGAAGCTGCATTTGTTTCTTATGCCCACACCGATGAAGATATTGAAAAAACTATAGAAGCAAGTTTTAATGGATTAAGTAAATTATAAAAATGACCCGAAGGGTCAAATATGAATAGAAAAAAATTAAAAATCCACTAAACCCTGAAAGGGTTTAATAAAAAAACAAATGAGCACATATACACAAATATTATATCAGATAGTTTTTTCGACATATTCTCGTGAAAGAACGCTTAACGAAAATAACAGAGAATTACTATTTAAATACATATATGGAATTTTAAAAAATAAAAATTGTCATCTTTATAGAATAAATGGAATCGAAGACCATTTGCATATTGTAACACATATTCATCCTACAATTGCCACTGCAAATCTTATTAAAGATATAAAGCTTGCCAGCTCTTCCTGGATTAAAGAGAATAAAATTTTTAAACATTTTAATGGATGGCAGGAAGGATATGGTGCTTTTACTTATTCAATAAAAGAAAAAGATAAATTAATTGAGTATGTTAAGAATCAGCAAAATCATCATAAAACAAAAACTTTTAAAGAAGAATTTATTGATTTGCTAAAAGAACATGGTGTGGAATTTGATGAAAAGTATTTGTTATAAATGTATATTATTCAACTCCTTTGGAGTTGTTTTCAATGTTCATATTTTTATCTATTCACATTTATCTGCCTTTGGCAGATTGAAAAAAGACAATTGATAACGAAAATCCTGAAAGAATTTAATAAAATAAAAAATGCAAAATTCAATTTTACTCGATACAATAAAAGGAACAAAAAGAGAACGTCCGCCTGTGTGGTTTATGCGACAAGCCGGAAGAGTCCTTCCTTCGTATAATAAATTAAGAGAAAAATACAGTTTCAGAGAATTAATGCTGAATCCCGAGTTGGCAGCACAGGTAACATTGCTTCCCGTAAATGATTTAGGTGTTGATGCTGCAATTTTATTTTCCGATATACTTGTTATTCCCGAAGCATTAGGAATGAAAATAAATTTTACCGATAAAGGTCCTGCTTTTGAAACTCCCTTATCTGATGCGATAAATCAAATTCCATATTTGAATCCCGATTCATCAAAACTTGAACATATTTATAAAACAATTGCTCTAATCAGAAAACAAAAACTCGCAAATATCCCGCTGATAGGATTTTGTGGTGCGCCATTTACAACTTTTTGTTACATGGTTCAGGGAAACAGTGCTAATCACAATTTTTCTGATGCAATAAAATTATTTTATAACGATAGGGAAACAGCAATAAAACTTCTCGAAATTATAACTGAACTTTCAGTTGAATATGCCGTTTCTCAGGCAAGACACAGAATTGATGTTTTTCAGCTATTTGAATCGCATGCCGGACTTTTACCTTCTGATTTATATATTGAAGTGATTTTGCCTTTTGTTAAAAGAATTACTTCTGCGGTAAAATCAAAAGAAGTTCCTGTAATATTTTTTCCGAAAGGATTGGGGCATGCAATTTCCCGCCTTCATCCCGATGTTGCCGATATCGTAAGTATTGACTGGCAGTTTTCAATTGTTGAAGCATGGGAAATTATCGACAGCAAAATTGGCTTGCAGGGAAATCTCGACCCGCGAATTCTTTCAGTTGACAATAAAGAAATAATCGTTAAGGAACTTGAAAAATTTGTTCCTTTCGGAAGAAACGAATATAAATGGATTTTCAATACAGGTCATGGTGTTTCGCCTGATAATACTTTTGAAAATGTAAAATTTGTTGTTGATTGGGTGAAGAATGCTAATTGGTACAGGAATTAAGAGATTACTTAGTAAAAATTTGTCTTTAAGCGTACAAAAAATATGTACATTTGGAGAGAAAAAATTTAATTTATTTTATGTTGCAACAAAATATATTCGGTGATAAGAATTTTAAACAAAAGTTAGCTTTATTCAACTTAAATGAAATTGAAAACCTCGAAGCAAAAACAAATACTATTACCAAATATATCAAATCTCTTGAAAGCGGACGCATTGAAAAAACAAAAGAAAAATCCATACAAGCTGATTTTCTGAATAATTTTTTTGGTGATGTTCTTGAATACAATTACAACGAACCTAAACTCTGGAACCTCGAAAAAGAATGTAAATCATTTACAGATGGCACTGTTCCCGATGGTGCATTGGGTTTCTTTTCAATGGATGACAAAAATATTAATTATGATGTTAGAGTTGTTATTGAATTAAAAGATGCTTTAACCGACCTTGATAAACCACAAAACCGTCTGGCTGATAAACGTACACCGGTTGAACAGGCGTTTACTTATTCATCAAAAGCAGGTGGACATTGCAAATGGGTAATCGTTTCAAATTTTAAAGAAATTCGATTATATCATGTATCAGACCAGAGCCGCTATGAAAATTTTATCGTACAGGAGTTATTAAATGCCGATAATCTTCATCGTTTTTTATTTTTATTACAAAAAAAACATTTAATTTCAAAAGAATCTGAATCGTTCGTTGATATTTTGTATCGCGAAAGACAGGAAGCTGAGCAAATAATATCAAAACAATTTTATAATCAGTATAAGAACCTTCGCATTGAGCTTTTTGAACATTTAAAGCAAAACAATTCCGATAAAGACGAACTTTTTCTTTTAACAAAATCGCAAAAATTACTCGACCGTTTTATTTTTATATGTTTTTGTGAAGACACAAACCTATTGCCTACCCACACTTTAAATAAAATAAAAGATATTTTAAAAAATGCTTTCGATTTTGAACCCAATAAACTTTGGCGTCAACTAAAAGGATTATTTTGCAGTATAGACATTGGGAATCCGCCTTTAGATATTAATAAATTCAATGGCGGATTGTTCTCAAAAGATGATGAACTCGACAATCTATTAATTAAAGATGATATTATTTTAAAGCTCATAGATTTGTCAGAATACGATTTTGATAGCGACCTTAACGTAAATATTCTTGGACATATATTTGAACAATCTCTTTCCGATATAGAAGAACTTCAAGCTAAAATAGGTAACGGGAACAAGTTATCTGAAGAAGAAAAAACTGAAGTACGCAAAAATGGCAAACGTAAAAAAGATGGAATTTTTTATACTCCCGAATACATTACGCGATATATAGTAAAAGAAGCTATTGGCGGATGGCTCGAAGAACAAAAAAAAGAATTAGGTTTTTATAATTTGCCTGAATTAAATTCAGAAGATTTTCAAAGTATAAAAACTGAAAAAAAACAAAATAAAACAACAAAGAAATACGAAAATGTTCTGACCTGCAACAGCAATGTTGAAACACATTTAACATTTTTGGAAGCATACAAAAATAAATTGCGAAACATAAAAATACTTGACCCTGCTTGTGGTTCGGGTGCATTTCTCAATCAAGCATTTGATTATTTATTCACCGAAGGACAAAAGGTAAACGATGAATTAAGTCGTTTGCGTTTAGGGCAGCGTGAAGTATTTGAACTCGACCGGCATATTTTAACAAACAACATTTTTGGCGTTGACCTAAATCCCGAATCAGTTGAAATTACAAAACTTTCGCTTTGGCTTAAAACTGCCAATCGCGGAAAAGAACTTACAGCACTTGATGAAAATATTAAATGCGGAAACTCATTAATTGACGACACCAATGTTGCAGGCGAAAAAGCTTTTAACTGGTTTTTAAATTTTCCGACAGTTTTTCCTAGTTATAGAAAACCTGTTGAACAGGATAAACAAAATGATTTTGTAGAAGAGCCAAGTTATAACTATGGCAACCCAAACAGCAAAGGATTTAGTAAACATGGTTTTGATATTATTATTGGAAATCCGCCGTATGGAACTACTTTTAATAAAATCGAAAAAGATTATTTGACTAAATTTGATTCGCTTGTTCCTGACTTTGAAATTTATATTTATTTTATTTCTAGAGGAATGAACTTACTTAAAAATAAAGGGGTTTTAAGTTATATTTTCCCAAATACATTTTTATCAATTCTTTACGGAAAATCCTATCGCCAGCATATTCTTGATAATTTTCAAATACTTTCAATAACTGATTTATCTAACGACCAAACATTTGAGGATGCTTCTGTTCGAACATGTATTTTTTCTGTCAAAAAAGAAACATCTGTTAATTATAATTTAGTTTTAAATGCAATTCAGCAAAAAACCAAAAATATTATTTCATTCACACAATCAACATTTGAGATACTTTCATCAAATGTTGATAATTGGCTAAAATTATTTCATTATTCAAAAGAGAAAGAAAGTATTCTTGATAAAATAAAAAATCATTTTTTATTAGAAGAATTATGTGAAGTTTCGCAAGGTTTAATACCTTATGATAAATATAGGGGGCATGATGAATATACTATTAAGAATCGTATTTGGCATTCCGATAAACAAAAAGACAATTCTTTTAAAAAAGAACTTAAAGGTGGAGATGTTAGCAGATATTCTATTAGTTGGAATGGTAACCTTTGGATAAGTTACGGCGATTGGCTTGCTGCTCCGAGAGAACAGAAGTATTTTACTCTGCCAAGAATTTTAATTCGTGAAATAGTAAACTCATATTTGTTTTGCTCCTACGTAGAAGAGGAATATTATAATACCCCTTCAATTATTAATGTAATTCAGAAAAATGTAGATTTTTCATTAAAATATCTTTTAGCTATTTTAAATTCAAAGCTTATTGTATGGTATCATTATCATACATCTCCTAAAGCAAAAAAAGGATTGTTTCCTAAAATATTAATAAATGATGTTCGTAATATTCCTATTCCAGCAGCCACAAAAAAACTACAGCAACCTTTCATCGAAAAAGCCGAAACTATGCTTTCTAAAAACAAGCAATTGCAGGAAATACGACAGGCATTTATTCAATTAATAAATAGCAAATGGTCAAATATTAAAATTACCGGTAAACTTGATGAATGGTATAAATTATCGTTTGAAAATTTTAGAAAAGAACTTGAAAAACAAAAAATAAAACTAACATTACAAGAACAAGCCGAATGGTTGAAGTATTTTAACGAGCAAAAACAAAATGCCGAAGAAATTTATAATACGATAACTAAAACAGACAAAGAAATTGATAATTTAGTTTATAAATTATATGAATTAACAGCTGAGGAAATAAAAATTATTGAAAGTTGAAAATTACAAGCAAATACAGGAAAATACAATTATTCGGATTGTAAACAAGGGGTTGCAACCCCTTGTTTTTAGAAAATTAAAATGTTCAATGAAAATCACAACTCAATTTCTCGAAAAATATAATAAACCCGGACCGCGATACACAAGTTATCCGCCTGCAACTTCATTTACAACTTCATTTACAAAAGATGATTATTTAAAATCTTTAATAAATTCGAATAAGCAAAAACCCGAAAATATTTCTATTTACATTCATATTCCTTTTTGTCCGCAGCGTTGTTTTTTTTGTGGTTGTAATACAAGTGCATTTGAGAGTGAAGAAAAAATAAAAAAATATGTTGAATGTATAATTAAAGAAATTGAAAAAGTTTCCGAACAAATTGTTAAAACGAGAAAAGTAACGCAAATTCATTTTGGCGGCGGAACTCCTAATTCAATAAAATTTGAATATTTAAAAAATATTATTGATAAAATAAAATCAATTTATATTTTAAGTTCAGATTGCGAGATGGCTATTGAATGTAATCCGGCATATCTGGAATTAAATGATATTGATGAACTGGCAAAAATCGGATTTAACAGAATAAGCCTGGGAATACAGGATTTTAATAATAAAGTTTTGAATGCGATAAATCGCAAGCCGTCAAAAGAGCCCATTGAACACTTGCTCGAAAGGGCAAGAAAAAATAATTTCAAAGGCATAAATTTTGATTTGATTTATGGACTGCCAATACAAACAATTGAAAGCTTTGAAAACACAATTAAAAAAGCAATCGAAATTTCTCCCGACAGAATTGTAACTTTTTCTTATGCCCATGTTCCATGGTTTAACGAAGAACAGAAAAAACTTGAAAAGTTCAAGCTTCCTTCACCTGAAGAAAAATTAACGATGCTGGTAAATTCTTTAAACATTCTTACACAAAACGGATATGAATTTATAGGCATGGACCATTATGCAAAACCAAGTGATGAACTTGCTGTTGCAAAAAAAGAAAAAAAACTCCATCGTAATTTTCAGGGATATTGTACAAAAGAAACTACAGGACAGGTTTTGGCTTTCGGAACTTCGGCAATAAGTCAGCTTGCTGATGCTTATTCACAGAACTTTAAAAATACTGCTCAATATATTTTTCTTATCGAAAATGATGATTTCGCAACTGAAAGAGGTTCTGCTCTCACAAACCAAGAAAAAATAATAAAAGAAGTTATAGATGAAATAATGTGCAATGGCTACCTTGATTTTACAGAAATTGCAGAACTTTTTAATACATCAATTGAAAAAATAAAAAATATTATCGAATTTAATCCTATTAAATTCAAAGAATTTGAAAATGACGGATTGGTCAGCATAAAAGAAAATATAATTCAGGTAAGTGAAACAGGAATGTTGGTTGTAAGAAATATTGCAATGGCATTCGACCCGTTCTTAAAAGTTGAAAACAACAAATTTTCAAAAACAGTATGAAAGGAATATTGCTTGTAAATATGGGTTCTCCGTCATCTCAAATAGAAATGAGAAAATTTTTATACAATATGTTTTCTGATTTTGCAATAATTCCGTTGCCCGAATTTACTAGAAAAACAGTTGCTTTTATAATCAGCAGAACAAGATTTAAAAAATCTTGGCAGAAATATGAGAAAATAGGCGGCTCACCAATGAAAAATTCTTCAAAAATTATTGAAGAAAATTTGCAAAATGAACTTGGGGAAAAATTTTTGGTTTATACATGTTCTTCTTATTTGTCGCCAAATATTAAAGAAGGAATTGAATATTTAAAAAACATTGGAGCAACGGAAATAAAGGTAATTCCTATGTATCCTCATTCAAGTTTTTCAACAACAGAAAGTATAAAAACAGAAATAAAAAAAAATAAAAACCTATATGAAAATATTTCTGTTAAAATAACCGGTGAATTTTATAAAAACAAATATTTTATTTTATTCTGGAAAAATTTAATAGAAGAAACGATTAAAAAAAACAATTTAAATAAACCCATTCTTCTTTTCAGCGCTCATTCAATTCCCAAATATCAGGTTATGTTCGGTGATACTTATGTTCTGGAAATCGAGGAATCGTCTCGATTTATAGCAGATAGCACAGGGCTGGAATATAAAGTATCATATCAGTCGAAAATGGGAAAAATGAAATGGGCAGAACCGGATACAAAATCAGTTCTTGCAGAATTAGCTAAAAAAAAGCATGAAGATATTATTATTGTTCCTATCAGTTTTATCAGCGAAAATCTGGAAACACTTTACGATTTGGATTTTGATATTATTCCTTATGCCAAAAATGAACTTAAAATAAAAAATATTTACAGGGTGAAAATACCAAACTCGCATCCTTTGTTAGTTCAAACATTAAAAGATATTATCATTTCTAATTAGAGTTTGTCCATAATGTCCGATTTCTTCGTTATTCTCGTTTTAAAAACCAGTCATTTACTACAGTAAACTCCTGATTTTTAAAACTTCGAAAGCCTCGAACTCGAACATTCTGAACGAAACTCTCGACTTTATGGACAGACACAAATTAGTTTTCCCATCGTTTTGACTTATTTTCAAGCAAAGCCAAATCAATTACTCTGTCAATAACTGTTGTAGCGAGTTCTTCTATTGTTCCGGGCTGGTTATAAAATGAAGGAGAAGCCGGGCAAATAATACCGCCGGCTTCGGTTACGGTTTTCATATTATTTATATGAATCAAGCTAATGGGCGATTCGCGGGTAACAAGAATCAATTTTCTTCTTTCTTTTAAAATAACATCAGCGGCTCTTGTGAGTAAATCGTTGGAAATGCCATTTGCAATTCTGCCGAGTGTTCCCATTGAGCAAGGACAAATGAGCATTGTATCAAACCGTGCAGAACCCGAAGCAGGTGAAGCAAAAAGATTATCATTTTCAAGAATTTCAAAAGAAATATTTTCGTAAGGTTCGCTTTGCAATTCGTACTTCCATACTTTTTTCCCCGTTTCGGAAAAAATAACAACAACCTTTTCTATTTGCTCTTTCAACAGAAAAAGTTTTTCGAGTAAAATTTTTGCATAAATAGAACCAGATGCTCCGGTAATTCCAACTATTATTTTCTTTTTTATCATTATTTTTTAAAAATTAATGTCAGATGTAATAATTTTTTCGTTCAGAGTTTAGTATTCAGCGATTTTTGCTTTATACCTTGTGCCTTATTTTTCTTATGACTTACGACTAAATTCTTATGACTTTTTTCGGGTTAGTGTTTTTGAGAATCCATTATTTGTGAAATAAAAAAGTCCCGAAAAAACGGGACTCTAAAAATATTTATTGCCCATTTATTAAATAAAATTCAAACGGTTGTACAATTCTTTTTTATATAATCCGCCGATAGGAAGAACTTTCTTTTTATCTTCTATAACCAAATCGGGGTATTTTATTGAGAAAATTTTATCCAAACGAACAATGAAAGACCTGTGAACTCTGGAAAAATCTTTTGGCGGAAGAATTCCTAATATTTCTTTCATTGTTGTATGTGTTGTGTAACTATTGTCTGTAGTATTTATTATCACATAATCTTTTAATGCTTCAATGTAATAAATATCTTCAAATTTAATTCTGTTCAATCTGTAATCCGACCTTACGTAAATGCTGTCTTTAATATCTTTGTTTTCAATAATGGCATTGTAAAAATCTCTTTCTTTTTTTATTTCAGATACTTTTTCATGTTTGTAAAGTATCATTTCAATTGTGGTCTGAAGTTCCTTTTCCCTGAACGGTTTAATAATAAATCCATAAGGTTCGGCAAGTTTTGCTTTGTTGATAATAGCATCATCGGCATTTGCTGTAAGAAAAACAACAGGTACATTATATTCTTCCTTTATTTTCTTTGCTGCTTCAATTCCGTTCATTTCGCCTTTAAGAACTATATCCATCAATACCAAATCCGGCTTATGTTCTTCAACTGCCATAATTGCCTTTTCCCCTGTATTTACAATGTCGGGAACATTATAATTTAAATTAAGCAAACTGTTTTGAATGTCTTTTGCTATTATGCTTTCATCTTCAACTATAAGAATTTTTGCTTTAGCCATAAGTTAAATTTTTTTTTAGAAAAGAAAGATTGATAACTAAAAAAGTGGTCTAAATTAAGTTTATTTATATTAATAACCAAATTTATATTAAAATTCATATTTTATGATTTTATAAATTGTAAATAATCAGTAGCTAAAGCTTTTTAATGACTTAATGACCAATGGCATTTTACACATAGCCGCATAGAACATGCCATAAGATGGAAATGCAATTGAAAAAAATTTCATGGAATATTAACAGTAACCGTTCTGCTGGCTTCAGGAGCTTTGTTTCCCGCAGCATCGCTAACATTGTATTTTACTTTATATGTTCCCTCTACATGAATATTTACTGAATTGGCAACTTGAATTTTACTTGTAATATTTCCGTCAATATTATCGGTGGCGGTTGCTCCTGCATCGACATATACAGAATCTTTCGATGAATAAACTGAAGCATCTCCTATAAGCGCTATAACAGGCGGAGTGGTATCTTTCGGTTTTTTGTCTTTTTTCTTACAGGAAAATAAAATAAATGTAAAAGCCAAAAATATAACTGTTGTCATTAAAATATATTTATTGGTTTTCATGAGAAAAATTTAGTTTAACAAATGTAAAAAAAAGATGGGGTAAAGCAAATAAAAAAGAAAATTATTTTTATCAAAACAATGAGGTTTCTTTTGAATATTACGGAGATTGCAAGGAGAAGGGCAGGATAATACTTATTTTTTATTTATAATAGCAAGTATTTTATCTTTCAATGGTTGAAGTTCGGTTTCAATTGTTGCCCAAACTATCTCATCGCGTATTTGATAATATCCATGCACCAGAATATGACGCATACCAATCATATCATCCCATTGAATACTATTATGTTTTATTTTAAATTCTTTAGTTAATAAATATGCGGCTTCGCCAATTATTTCAAGATTTTTTATTACAGCAAATCGCAATATTTTGTCGCTTTTAAAAACTTTAAATGATTTACCTTGAGTAAATTCAAATATATTATCAATTGCTTCAATAATATGCTCAAGCCGTTTGTTATCTCTTGGCTTTTCTCTCATAAATCAATATTTTATCGGTATCGGCACTTTTTAAAGCAAATTGCTTTAACTGACCATCTTCCACCAAATCTACTTTCTTACCGGTCAATGCCTGCAAATCATTTAAAATATGAATGTACTGAAATAATGTAATTTTAACATCGGGTGAAAAATTAACTAAAATATCAATATCACTTTTTTTGTTATCTTCGGCTCGGGCATAAGAACCAAAAATCCATGCCTTTTCGATAGGTTGGTTGGCGAAATATTTTGAAATTATATTTGCAATTGTTCGTTTCATTAATATAATTTTCAGCAAAGATAATCAAAAATTAAAAAAAATTGAAATTTGATTTTGAAAAAATTACATACTAACTTATATGGGGAAAGTAAAATATTCTCGGAAAACTCATTCTTTTATTAAACGAAAAAAATCTTTCAGTGAGGTTTTATGAATATCAAGTATTTTCAGCAAACTCATTATTGTTATATTAGCTCCATTTATACCTGACATAATAAAATAAACACCACCATTTGTGTCGGAAAAACAGGTTGGCTATAATTTTATTTAAATGGATTAATAATGGTCAGAGAATTTTCGATAATTTGTTTATGTTGCAAATCTTCGGAATAAAGGATTTTACAATTACATTCCAAAGCAGCAGCAACAATAAGCGAATCGTAAAAAGAGAATTTATGTTTATGTTTAATATTATTAGCTTTTCTAACAGTGTTTATGCTGTTCGGATGAATATAAAACAATCGTTCAATTTCAGCCAAAGCAAAATTAACATCAATATCATCGGCATGAAAATTTTTATGAGCTACATTGCAGAACTCATGTAAAACCTGCGAGCTTATAAAAAGAAACTTGCAATTATCAATAATACCGAAAACCTTTTTTTGCTTATCAGGTTCAGTTTTGGAATAACAGTAAACAATAATATTACTGTCAAAAAAAGAATTAACGGCTGTTTGCTTCATCACGATTAAATTTAAAACCACGAGTATCGAATCTTAAAGCTTTAAAAATATCTTTAGCAGAATCTTTATTGCTTATTACATCAACCTTTACCTTATCCTCACTTTCTTTTCTTTCGAGAAGTTTAGCAAGTTTTTTTCTTTCCGAATAAGACAATTGTTGTTGCAAGATGAATAAAAGCTGGTTAAAGTCAACAGGTATGTTTAAAATATTCATAATAAAAAATGGTTATAATAATTATACAGAAAGTTGCTGTTGAAAACAAATTCTTAAACTTTTCAAATGTACAACTTTTTACAACAAAAAAAAAGAACCACAAAATTTTGCGGCTCTTTTTTAAAAAAACTTTTTTTATTTTACCAGTACAATTTTTTCTGTTTTCTTGAAACTATCTGTTTCTATTGTACAAAAATAAATACCTTTTTCAAGATTTGAACCATTAAAAATAAATTGATATTCGCCTGATTGTTTTGTTTCATTAACCAATTCAGCAACTTTTTTATTCATTACATCATAAATGCATATTTTAACATTGCTTTGGTTTGTTAAACTATAATTAATGGTTGTTGTATTTTCAAATGGATTTGGTGATATTCTAATTGAATTATTAATAGTTGTAATTGTTTTAACATCATTGGCTTTAGCAATATTACTTTCTGCTTGGTTTGAAGAAGAACCTCTGGAAATCTCTTTATTAATAGTTTCTGCATGATTAGAAGAACCACCGGGAGAATATGTAAGAGGTGGTGCATTGTTTATATCATCAAGTGTAGCGGAAAGAAATCCTCCTGGGTTCACTGAAAATCCAGGATTGAACCTAATACTTTTCTGGGCGTTGAGTGTTAAATTTCCTCCGGTTGTTCCGTTTCCGTTTACAATAAAATTTGAATTATCGCAAGTAACATTAATATTACTGCGGTTTGCAATATTTATACTTTGTCCTGCATTAAGTGTTTGATTATTCAGACAAGTATTTATTCCGTAAACACGAACATAATCAACAAACATAGTAGATGGAAATACGGTTGTAGAATTAGGTGGATTCCATGAATCAACTACCAGATTAAGTATTATTCTAACAGGGTCAATAACACCAGGATTTGGAAATGCTCTTACCAAAAAATCATTCACATACCAGTATATAACACTGGGAGACCAATAAAGACCGTATTTTGTTGAAACCCAAATATCATTTGAAAGGTTTATCATTTGTCCATTGCAAGGAATGCCGGGGCAATAAGAGCCAAGGTTATCAGAACATTGAGGGGAACCACCAGGACAATACTGAAGATGAACATTTGTTGATATTGTATTAGAATTCCAACTACCAAGTTCTTCAAAAATATCTATTTCTGCTGCATTATGTAAGTTCGGAATTCCATCTGCCTGATATACCCAAAATGCAGGAAACAAACCATATTGCCACGGTAAATGTATCATTGACTCAATATAACCATATTTAGAATTTTTGTTTCTATTAGTTTCAACATATCCTGATGTGTAATGATAAGTATAATTATCACCAGCTAACCATTGCGATTTACAATCCCATTCCGATGCAGGTATTGGGCAAGTATAATCCTCTCTCATTGTAGTAAGTTTCAAATAGCCGCCAGATACAGAAACATTTTTAGCCAAGCTTACTGCTAATTGTGCATAATGGTCATTATTATTATAAACTTTCCACAAATCAGTATTTAAAGTTGTTCCGCTAAATTCATCACCCCATATTTGCTGCCATGTTTCACCGCTTCCAAGTACAGAAGACGGCTGTGCTTTTATAATATTATTTAAAGCAAATAATATTAATATTAAATATATCTTTCTCATAAATTTTAATACTTAAGAATAATTTATTTACTTTTATTTATTTTCAATTTGTTTTTTCAACTCATCAATTTCTTTTTTCATATCATTCATTTGTTTATTTTGCTCAATAACATAAAGTGTAAGCTCCTCAACCTTTTGTAGTAAAGTAGTGTTTATTTTTCCCAAATCCATTCCGTTATCTTTTACTTCATTTGCAGTTGGAACATTTGGTAAATGTTTATTTTTTGTAACATATTTTTCGAGTTCTGTTAAATTCATTAAATTATAATTTTTTTCAAAAACAAAATCGGGAAATGTGCCTGTTTGAACATTTACACTGCGGGCATAAACACTGCCATCAGGTTTTACCTTAAAATTAATAGATCCCGTTGTATTTCCACTTTGCGAAGTATATTCACCATCGGTAATATAAATACCTTTCCCAAAGATGCCGTTACCATTAGCACAAAAATAATAGCTGCAATCATTATTTTCCATTGAACCAGTAGAACCTGGTATAAAATAACTTGTAGAATAAACTTGTCCACCTGCATTTACTATAAATGTTGGGCTATACCCCCAATCATATCCTCCGACTACTCCTCTTCCATTATGTATCATAATTACTTTATTTCTGAAATCTTCCATGGTTACTCTAAAATGTAATTTTGCAACTGGATCATTTATTCCAATTCCTATTTTCCCATCATTTCTAAAAGTCACTAAATTAGTTCCACTTGAATTATTAATATTTAAAGCATTAGCGGTATTATCGGAAGTAGCACCTTGTAATGTGAGGCGGGAGTTGGATATAGTGGGGGTACCAATGCCTATATTGCCATCGGTAGTTATTCTCATTCTTTCTGCAAAACCCGAGCCGCCAATATATGTTTCATTGCCAAAAACCAAATCGGCTAAACCATAAGCTAATTGAATTCCTCCATTTGAATTTAATCTTGGTCTTATTTCAAAGAATCCTTCAGTTGCAGCGTCAAAAAGTGCACTCATGTTAGATGTTGCTTTAACGTGAAGTGTTCCTGATATTGACGTTCCTGTTCCAATACCTACCTTTCCGGCTGAAGTTTGATAAAGAGCACTGTTAATAATTGTACTTGTTCCCGAAAATCGTGGAATGTAACCTGCACTTGAAGTACCTGTTCCTCCGGTTGTAGTAACAGTAGTTTGGCTATACACATAAGTTGTTAGCACAAAAAATGCTGATAAAATTAAACTTTTCTTTTTCATAAAATTGGTTTTAAAGAGTTAATAAAAAATTGAATTATTACATATTAATTCTACACTTCCTGAATATTAGGAAATATAAATTTTTGTTTTGCTGATTAGATGTGGGAATAAGACATAACAAGTTTATAAAACCTGTTATGTCTCGTAATACTAAAACTTATTTTTTGAGGGGTGATATTTATAGAGAACCTAAAGAAAGCGTGGAGCTTAAACTTACCCGCATCTGAGGTCTCGTAACCTGTCAAACAAATAAGTTAAGCCCACGCTAATCTTGGGCTATCACTTATTATTCCTGTTTGACAATAAATCTACGAGATTCGGATGCGCAGGAAATGCAATAGCTATTAATTTCCGTAAAGAACTTTTATTCTATTTTTCTGACTTGAATTTTAAAACTTTTCAAATGTACTGTTTTTTGCAATAACAAAAAAAGAGACACAAAATTTTGCGACTCTTTTTTTATAAAAAAATTAGAAAGTTTTATTGCTTTGTAAATACAGCATGTGAATTATCAGTTTGTCCATTATATGTTCCTGCAGTATATACCATGGAGTAATTAATAATTATATGAGTTCCATCTGCACTCACACTTCCTGTTCCAGAAACATTTCCTTGTTCGCTTCCTCCTAAAATTGCCTGGGAAGATATAGTAATTGCACCAGAAGAAGTAAAATGCATTTCGATTAAATTTGTACCAGTAAAACCACCAAAATTTGATACCAATACTTTTGTAGAATCAGATGATGACTTAGACATTACGCAGTTATTCCAATCAATTACTGAAGGAAAACTTGGTCCAGAAGTGATAGAATCGTGTACAAGATAATTATTTCCACTTCCTGTTCCAGCTAAATTCTCGTCACTCAAATAAACCTCAACAGTACGTGTTTTGGTTGCTTCATTTCCAGCTTTGTCGGTTGCAGTATATGTTAATGTGTAAGTTCCAAGTTGTGTAGTAGTAACAGTTCCGGAAATAGTTGGAGTAATATCACCATCTTGGTCGTCTGTTGCTGTTGCACCAGGGTCAGTAAATGTTCCACCAAGAACTACTTTCATGTTTTCGCTTCCGTTAAGAGATATAACAGGAGCCGTTGTATCATCTTTTTTACATGAAGTAAAGAAAATACCCGCAGCAATAAATAAAGCCGCTAAAATTAAAGTTAGTTTTTTCATAAATTTTTAAGTTTTTTTTTGTAAAGTTAATATTTTAAGTTTTTAAAAAATCATTTTAACAATTATTAAGCAAAATTATAAAAAAATTGCATAAAAAACTTTTATTATACAAAATAATAAGTATAAATTTGCCACCAATTAATAATACCAACTCATAATATTACTAACCAAAAAATAAAAAAAACATGAAAAAATTAATTACACTATCATTAATTGCAGCAGCATTTGCATTTGCATCATGCGGCGGAGCAAAAAAAGATGCTGAAAAATTAAAACAAGATTCAATAAAAGTAGCCGATTCATTGGCAAAAGTTAAGGCAACTGAAGATTCAATAAAAGTAGCCGATTCGCTTGCAAAAGCAAAAGTAAAAGAGGACTCAATTAAAAAAGCCGATTCGTTAGCAAAATGCGAAAAAAAATGTGAAAAAGGAAAGAAAAGCGAAGGGAAAAAGAAATCAACAAAAAAAGAAGAAGCAAAACCAAAAAGAGGTGGTGCAACTAAAGTAGGTTAAAGTAAACCTGAAATAATAAAAAAGCTGTCACAAACAATGGCAGCTTTTTTTATTCAAAGTTTTTAGTACTTTCACCAACAGGTTTTGCTCATGATTTTTTTTATTCAATATCAATAGTGTTCACATAATATTCTTAAAATTTGTTAAAAAAAATATTATATATAAATAAATATATATTTTTGCGGCTTGAAAGGTTAACCAATTAATTAAAAACTATTAAAACATGAAAAAATTATTATCACTAACAGTTGTAGCTGGAATGGTTGCATTCGCAGCATGCAAAAGCGGCGGAAACGCTGAACAAAAATTAAAAGATTCTTTGATGAAAGATTCTTTAATGAAAGATTCAATTGCGAAAGTTGAAGCTGAACAAAAAGTGAAAGATTCCTTAATACAGGATTCAATTACTAAAGTAAAAGCTGATTCTATCAAGAAAGATTCTATTGAAAAAGCTGGAAAAGCTCCAAAGAAAAAAGGAAAAAAATAAGACAGAATCTTAATTTTTAAAAAAGAGAAGTTTTAAAAAGCTTCTCTTTTTTTTGTTGTACTGAAATATCGAAGTAGGAAGTATGAAGTAAGAATTCATATATCATACTTCTTACCTCCTACCTTAAACTTCATACCTCATTATTCATTATTAATTATTCATTAATTAATTAATTTTTTTAATTTTACGTTTAACTAATAGATTAAAAAATATACAGCGTGAACAAAATTGCAAAAGCCGGAAATTCGGGCAAAGGAGTTCGCTCCGATTGTTCTGTAACCCTCGAAATAACAAAAAGCAATGGTATTGAAATTGCACTTCAGAGCAAAGTAAAAGTTTTATATGGTGAAAGCATTGTAAAACTTTGTAACAATATTTTAAAGTTCTATAATATAAAAAATGCAAAGGTTACTATTGAAGATGCCGGAGCACTTGATTTTGTGATAGCAGCACGAATTGAAACTGCTATCAGGCAATGTATTTCCACAAACAAAGAATATCTTCCCGCTCTTATTTCCGAAAATAAAGAGCATACAACAAAAGAAAGAAATAGAATTTCGCGGCTTTATTTGCCCGGGAACAGTCCTAACTTTATGCTCAATGCAGGTGTTCACAAACCCAATGCAATCATTCTTGATTTGGAAGATTCTGTTGCTCCTTCGAAAAAAGAAGAAGCACAATTGCTTGTAAGAAACGCATTGCGGCAGGTTAATTTTTACGGAGCCGAAAGAATGGTTCGCATAAATCAAATACCAAACGGCTTAAATGACCTTGATTATATTATTCCTCATAATGTAAATTTAATTTTAGTTCCAAAATGCGAAAGTTCGGAACAGATTCAAAAAGTTAACGCAAGAATAAAAGATATTTCAAAAAAATACAACATTAAAAATCCGGTATGGCTTATGCCGATAATTGAAAGTGCACTCGGAGTGGTTAATTCATATAAGATTGCAACTGCTGCCGATAATATTGCTGCATTGGCAATTGGATTGGAAGATTACACTGCCGACATTGGCGTTAGGAGAACAAAAGAAGCCACCGAAAGTTTTTTTGCAAGAAGCATGGTTGTGAATGCTGCACGTGCTGCCGGCATTCAGCCAATTGATTCGGTGTTTTCCGATATAGAAGATTTGGAAGCATTAAAACAAAATGTATTGGTTTCAAAAGGGCTCGGATTTGAAGGAATGGGCTGCATTCATCCCCGACAGATAAAAGTTATTCATGAAAATTATGCTCCCGGAATTGATGAAATTGAAAAAGCAAAAAAAATAGTAGCTGCATTTAATGAAGCACAGGAAGAAGGATTGGGCGTTGTTGCACTCGGTTCAAAAATGATTGATGCACCGGTTGTTAAAAGAGCGCTGAGAACAATAGATATTGCAATAAATTTTGAAATAATTTCTAATAATTGGAGAAAAGAATAAAAGTAATTTTAAAAAACACATAATGATTAAACTTGTTAAAAATGCAATAGGTCGTATGGTTCCTGTTGGAATTAATGGACAACCAGTTATTCCATATAAGGGAGTTGGCAAATATAAACCATCGGGATTTAAGTTTGCTCCAAAAATAGTTTCCTGTGCCGATTATCCTAATGACGGAAATAAACTTATTTCATCATTGAAAGAGGCATTAAAAAAAGCAGGATTAAAAAACGGAATGACAATTTCCACACATCATCATTTTCGCAATGGTGATTTAATTGCAAATGAAATTTTTGAAATTGCATCCGAACTCGGAATAAAAGATTTGGTTTGGTTTCCATCGGCATCATTTGAATGTCATTCACCGCTCATTAAATATTTAGAAAACGGAACCATTCATCATATTGAAGGCAGCATGAATGGTGCTTTGGGAAGATTTACTTCAGAAGGTAAAATGAAAGGTGTCGGAGTTTTACGTTCGCACGGCGGCAGATACCAAGCAGTTCAGGATGGTGAAGTGAAAATTGACATTGCTGTTATTGCCGCACCAACTGCCGATTCATTCGGAAATGCAACAGGCGACAGAGGTCATGCTGCCTGCGGATTACTTGGCTTTGCTCTTGCCGATTCGCAATATGCCGAAAAAGTGATTGTAGTTACTGATAATTTAATTCCATTTCCTTGCATTCCTTGGCAAATTCAGGGGAATTACGTTGATTATGTTGTGAAAGTTGATAAAGTGGGTATTCCTGAAAAAATTGTTTCGGGAACAACTGAAATCACTAAAAGTCCCGACAGATTGCTAATTGCCGAAATGACAGCAAAATTTTGTGATGAAGCCGGAATTATTCATGATGGATTTTCATTTCAGGCAGGTGCCGGTGGTACTGCTTTATCAATAGGTGTTTATTTTGCAGAAATACTCAGAGAAAAAAATATGAAAGCGCGTTTTGCACGCGGAGGCAGCAACAAGTATCTTGTTCAAATGCTCGAAGATGGTTTGGTTGAATATATTCTTGATGGACAAACTTTCGACTTGGAGGGTGTGCGTTCGATGCGTGAAAATCCAAATCATGTGAATACAAGTCCGTTTACAAGTTATAATTATCACGGCAAAGGAAATTTTGCTTCGATGCTCGATGTCGTAATTCTTGGTGCAACGGAAGTTGATGTTAATTTTAATGCAAATGTTGTTACTCATTCCGATGGTACATTATTGCATGGCATTGGTGGCTGGCAGAATTGCCTGTTTTCAAAATGTACAATTTTACCTGTACCTTTATTTCGTGACAGAATACCTATAATAAAAGATGAAGTAACAACATTATGCGGACCCGGAGAATTGATTGATGTAATAGTTACAGAACGCGGTATCGCAATAAATCCTTTAAGAAAAGATTTATTGAAAAAATTAAAGAATTCCAAGCTGCCGATAAAAACAATACAGGAGTTAAAAAACGAAGCAGAAAAAATATGCGGTAAGCCGGCAAAACCAAAGTTCGATTCTCAAATTGTTGCCATAGTTAAATGGGTTGATGGTACCGTGATTGATGTGGTGAGGAAATTGAAGAATTAGATAATTTTTTAATAAAAAAATATTTTATAATTTTACAAATATTGATAGAAAACATTATATAAATTAATTTTAAAAAAACAGAACGCAGATTTATTATGATAATTATGATTACATTAAGATTTAAAATCATAATTAATCATAATCTTTCAGCAAGAATCAGCGTCTAAGCTAATTTTATCTTACGACTTTTTACTTACGACTAAATACTAAATAAAATGAATATAACTTTAAAAATATGGCGACAGAAAAACGCAAAATCAAAAGGTAAGTTTATAATCTATAAGATGGAAAACATTTCTCCGGAAAGTTCATTTCTTGAAATGCTCGACCAGTTGAATGAAAAACTTATAATTGAAAATGGGGATTCCGTTGCATTTGACAAATGTCCTGTTACATTCGACCACGATTGCCGCGAAGGTATTTGCGGAATGTGCGGACTATATATAAACGGCAGACCGCATGGTCCCGGAAAAGGAATAACTACATGCCAGTTGCACATGCGTTCATTTAAAGATGGTGATACAATTGTTGTGGAACCATGGCGTGCCAAAGCATTTCCTGTAATTAAAGATTTGGTTGTTGACAGAACTGCTCTTGATAAAATTATTCAGGCAGGCGGTTATATTTCAATGAACACAGGTGGTGCTCCCGATGCAAGTGCTATTCCGGTGAGTAAACATAATTCCGATTTAGCAATGGATGCAGCTTCCTGTATTGGATGCGGTGCATGTGTTGCTTCATGTAAAAATGCTTCGGCAATGCTTTTTGCTGCTGCAAAAATTTCACATCTTGCATTGCTTCCACAAGGAAAAATTGAAGCAAAAGAAAGAGTTCAAAAAATGGTGGCAGAAATGGATAAAATCGGTTTTGGAAACTGCACCAACACTTATGCCTGTGAATTTGAATGTCCGAAAGAAGTTTCTGTTTCCAATATTGCAAGAATGAACAGAGAATATTTATCTGCAAAATTCTTTTATGAAAATGAAAAGAAAAGAATCGGGGGAGGTTCTTAGTAAATCATTGAAAAGGTTAGTTAATTTTTATTAACCTTTTAATGCATTTGCTCCGCTTACGATTTCGAGAATTTCTTTTGTAATGCTTGCCTGACGCACTTTGTTATATGCCAAACGAAGTTCTTTCAGTATTTCCGTGGCGTTGTCGGTGGCTTTGTGCATTGAAGTCATTCTTGCTCCATGTTCGGAGGCGAGGGAATCAAGGATAACTTTATAAAATTGTATTTTAAGTGATTTGGGGATAAGTTCTTTTACTATTATTTCTTTTGATGGTTCAAGGATATAATCGGCTTTGAGTTTGCTCTTGTTTGCTTGAGTTATTGCCTGAAGTGGCAAAAACTGCTCTTCGGTTACATACTGAACTGCGGCATTTTTAAACATATTATAAACGATTTCCACTTTATCATACTTGGCAGTTCTGTAGTCCTTCATAATTCCTTCAGCAATATCAACAATCTTTTCATATTGCGGTGCATCAAGTAATGAATTATAATTAGTAATAACTTTGTAATTTCTTTTTACAAAATATTCATTAGCTTTTCTGCCAATGCAAATCAAACTAACATTTCCTTTTTTATTTTGTTCGGCATATTTGAAGTTGATAAGAGATAATGTTTTTTTAATTACGTTCGAATTAAAAGCCCCACAAAGTCCTTTATTTGAAGAAACTGCAATAATAAGTATTTTTTCAATTTTCTTTCTTTCTTTTGAATACGCATCAAATCCGCTTATATCAACGCCTTCGGATAAGTTGCCGAGTAATTCTTTCATTTTATTGGCATAAGGTCGTAGTTTTAGAATGGAATCCTGAGCTCTTCTGAGCTTGGAAGCAGATACCATTTTCATAGCACTGGTAATTTGTTGTGTTGAAATTACCGACTTTATTCTAATCCTGACATCTTTTAAACTTGGCATATTTTCAGTTTACAGTTTTCAGTTTTTTGTTTTTTCTTACGACTTACGACTTACGACTTTTGTCTTACGACTGTTATTTATTTTACAAATCTTTTCAAGACCTCAGTTGCTGCATTCTCAAGGGTTTTCATTATAGCATCGTCAATCACCCCTTTTCTCAATGAGTCCAGAATATCTTTATGACTTATTTCAAGAAAATCCAGAAATTCTTTTTCAAATTCCGTAATTTTATTTACCGGAAGTTTCATTAGCAAACCTTTTGTTCCGCAATATATAATTGCAATTTGCTTTTCAACAGAAACAGGAGAATACTGAGGTTGCTTAAGGATTTCAACATTTCTAGAACCTTTTTCAAGAACTGCCTTTGTAGCGGCATCAAGGTCGGAACCGAATTTTGAAAATGCTTCAAGTTCGCGGAATTGTGCTTGGTCTAATTTCAAAGTTCCGGCAACCTTTTTCATTGCTTTGATTTGAGCATTACCGCCCACACGTGAAACAGAAATACCAACATTAATGGCAGGTCTTATTCCTGAATTAAATAAGTTTGATTCAAGAAAAATTTGTCCGTCAGTAATAGATATTACATTTGTAGGAATGTAAGCAGACACGTCACCTGCCTGCGTTTCAATAATAGGTAAAGCTGTAAGAGAGCCGCCGCCTTTGACAAGCGAACGAATTGATTCGGGAATGTCATTCATTTGGCGTGCAACATCATCGGAATTGATTATTTTTGCAGCTCTTTCAAGCAAGCGTGAATGTAAATAAAACACATCACCCGGATAAGCTTCACGCCCCGGAGGTCGCCTCAACAAAAGAGAAACTTCGCGGTATGATACTGCTTGTTTTGAAAGGTCGTCATAAATTAATAATGAAGCCCTTCCTGTATCCCTGAAAAATTCACCTATTGCAGCGCCGGAATACGGAGCGTAAAACTGCAATGCAGCAGGGTCGGAAGCAGTTGCTGAAACAACAATTGTATAATCCATTGCTTTACGTTCTTCCAATGTTTTTACAATATTTGCTACAGTAGAGCCCTTTTGTCCGATTGCAACATAAACGCAATAAACAGGTTTTCCTTGTTCAAAAAATTCCTTTTGATTAATTATTGTATCTATTGCAATGGCTGTTTTGCCTGTCTGGCGGTCGCCGATGATAAGTTCGCGTTGACCTCTTCCTATTGGTATCATTGCATCAATAGGTTTTATGCCTGTTTGCAATGGCTCGTTCACAGGTTGGCGAAAAATTACACCGGGAGCTTTTCTTTCGAGAGGCATTTCATAAGTTTTACCTTTGATGGGACCTTTGCCGTCAATAGGTTCGCCCAAAGTATTAACAACTCTGCCAAGCATTCCTTCGCCAACTTCAATTGATGCAATTCTGCCGGTTCTTTTTACAATATCACCTTCTTTTATATGTTCGGAATTTCCGAGCATAACAGCGCCAATATTATCATCTTCAAGGTTAAGAACAATGCCTTTTAGATTACCTTCAAATTCAATTAATTCGCCGGATTGAACGTTTGTAAGTCCATATATGCGGGCAATACCATCGCCTATTTGCAGGACACTCCCGACTTCTTTCAATTCCGATTCGGTTTTAAAGCCAGATAATTGTTGGCGAAGTATAGCAGATACTTCAGCAGGTTTTATTTCAGCCATTGGGTTATTTAATTAAAATAATTAAATTATTTAGATTTACAAACCTAAATTAATTTTATTAAAATCGCAAAAAAATATTTAAAGTTAAAAATTATGCCACGAGTTTCACAAATTTAAAATTTAATTTGTGAAACTCGTGGCATAATTTTTTTAAATTGAATTAACCCCGATATTATATACGGACACCAATTAATTCACAAATTGTTTTGCATAATATTTTGCAGTAAGTTTTTCTCCTGTAGCTTTTTCAATCATATCATTCCAATAATATTTCAATCCGGGAGTAAAAACTTTTTGCTTTAAATAATCACCAACCTCTTTTTTACCAACGAAACTAATATTTTTTTCGATTGATTTAAGAACATTAACTTTTATGTAATTATACAATTGAGAAGCTAATAGCTCTCCCATCAAATAATTGTGATAATAGCAAGGAACAGTTGCAATATGAATTTTTGTAGCCCAATCCGGTTCATTTCTTCCTTCAGGACATTTTATCATTTGATATTTTTCAACTAAGTTCCACCATAATTTATTCAGGTCCTGGTCAGGATTTTCATACATGCTTTTTTCAAATCTATACATTACCTGTGCCCAACGGCTAAAAACGAGTTGTTCTAATTTTAATGATTTGAAAACTTCGTCGGCAATTTTATTTTTTTCTTCATCTTTAATGCCAATCATATCTTGTATCCATTGAGCATTTACAGATAATCTTCCGAAAAACATTGCAATAGCTTCTGTTGTAAAAATACATGCAGGGTCCTGAAGAACATACGGAAGATTTTTATCAATGTATTTATCGTAATCAGCATGTCCGAATTCGTGAAGCATTATACTCATCCATTCAACATTTGGTTTGATATTGCAAACAACTCTAATGTCGCCTTTTTTATCAATATTCGTGCAATAAGCATGTTGATTTTTACCCGGTTTTTCAAACAAATCACTTTTCTTAACCATATCATCAATTGGCAAATCTATTCCCGCATAAAATTTTTCGGCTAAAGCAACAATATCTTCATTCTTATAAATGCTGTCTAAATCAACTTTGTAAATTCTTGGCGCTGCCTGAAAGTATCTATTTTGATAATGCCATGGCATCAATTCTTCTTTTTTTACTTTATCTTTTTTAGAAAGAAAGTTGTCAACGATATCTTTTTGTTTTTTAAATTCATTTTTTGTAAGCTCATCAAGTTCATCGAAAAGTTTTTCTATTTCCTTCGGATTTTCCTCATTGCTGCTCAAAGACATTTCATGATAATTATTAAATCCTGCTTCTTTAGCTATTTCATTACGCAGTTTTACAAGTTTCTTTATATCTTCCGCCACCGTAGGACCAATTTTTTTATGAGCCATCCACGCTTCTTTTAATTCATCGGAATTTGTTGAATTTTTCAAAATATTTTCCACATCGTTATCTGTAATTTCTTTGCCTCCCACTTTTGCCCTGTATGTTGAAAATTTCTTTTCGATATTGGTTTCTATTTTAACTATTTCTTCAAGCTTTTTTTCATCACCCTGATTTCCTGCAAATGAATTGTAAATTACTATTAATTCTCTTTTTAAAATCTCGTCTTTAACAGCATTTGATTCTTTTATTTTCCTGAGCTTTGCAAAATTTTCTTTGTTTGCAAAAAGTTTTGTGATTTTTATATTCAACTCTTCACTTTTTTTGTAGTCCTCTTCTTTGCCAGTAATTGAAGCGTTAAAGTAAGCAAGGTTTGCTTCTTTTTGTAAGGGAATAATTTCCCCTTCAAAATTCTTAATAAATGCTTTTAATTCATTTTCCATTTTTTCGGTTTGTGTTTGGTTGCAACTAAAAAAAATAACAGTTGAGAATCCCAGCAAAATTAATGTTGAGATTGAATTTAATAATTTCCTTTTCATTTCTTTCTTGATTTATATTTATAAATATTGTTTTTAGCTGCAGCAAATATAAATTCTTTTTTTTATTTTAAAATACATAACCGGCAAAATATATTATTTAATCGGTATTTTGATAGTAATGTAATGTGAATGTTTTTGTTATATTAAAATTGCACGATATTAAAAAAAGAGTTGCAAGATTTTTTATGAAACAATAATATTTTCAGGTTCAATAATTTCTTCGCCTTTGTATTTTAGAAAAATCTGTACAATGGCGGCAACGTCTTTCTGGCAATAATCAACAATTCGCTGAAGGTTGTTTTCTTTCCAGTAAACATCGGCAACCATGCTTCCGTCAATATCATCTTTGGGGGTTGGAATATTAAAAACGGCAGTCAACAAAGCAAGAGAAGTATAATTTTTATAATCGCCGAATTTCCACAATTCCATAGTATCAAGATGGTTTATTTCCCATGGTTTTTTTCCGCTGATGTCGAGAATATTAGGAATTTTTAAATCGTTTATTAAAATTCTTCTTGCAATATAAGGGAAGTCAAATTCCTTACCATTGTGGGCACAAAGAAGATTTTCGGATTTATTGAAATGTTTTTTTAGCAATTCAATAAAATCAGCGAGAATAATTTTTTCATCATGTCCGGAAAAAGATTTTATACGTAAAATATTTTTCCCGCTTTGCTTTTTCACTATACCGGCGGAAATGCAGATTATTTTACCAAACTCAGCGTAAATGCCGGCTTTATTATATATAATTTTAGGTGTGTCATTTTCATTTTTTGCAATTCGTACGGCTTTTTTATTCCATAATTCTTTAAAAGCATCGGATAATTCTTCATATTTGCTGCAAACCGGTACAGTTTCCACATCAATAAACAAAATATTTTCTATATTTACATTTTCGAGCATTGTGAAATAGTTTAGAAAGATTAAGATTACAAAGTTAGAAAAATAGTAGTAAGACACAAGTCGTAAGTCATAAGAAAAATTGCTTTATTGTTAAATGGTTGAATTGTTAAAACACCCTATAATAATTATATCTTATAAATTTTTGTTAAACAAAGTGATTAAAATTAAATATAAAATGAACTCTGAACTGAAAACTGAAAACAGGAAACTAATAATATCAGAAGACGGTTCGCATACGGTTTTTGATGAGAATGTAAAAGAACATTTTCATTCAACATTCGGGGCAATAAATGAGTCGAAGGAAATATTTATTAAATACGGATTTAAAGAAATTTTAAATTCAGAAGCAATAAATATTCTTGAAATTGGTTTTGGTACAGGGTTAAATATTTTTCTCACTTTTCTTGAAAACGTAAATTATAATAAAAATATTTTTTACTCAGCAATTGAGCCGTATCCGGTTGATGAAGGTATTTATTTGAATCTTAATTATCCGCAAATTTTGAATATTTCAGAAAATCAAAAAGAAGTTTTTCATAAAATACATAAGAGTTCTTTCGGAGAAAAAATAAAGCTTTCTGAAAATTTTACTCTAATAAAAGAAAAAATAAAATTTGAATGTTTTGAAACAGAAATGAAATATGATTTGATATATTTCGATGCTTTTTCACCCGATGTGCAGCCGGAATTATGGACACAAAATATTTTTAAAAAAACATTTGATTATTTAAATAATAACGGAATATTGACGACATATTCCGCCAAGGGTGAAGTAAAACGAAATTTGAAAAGTGCCGGTTTTTCAGTTGAATCGCTTCCCGGACCAAAGGGAAAAAGAGAAGTAACAAGAGCAATAAAAATTTAAAACTACCATTTATAGTTCATGAATAATAAAAGCAAAATATATTTTTACATTGTAGCTATTCTTCCTATGTTTTTTTGGGGGATGTCATTTATTTGGTTCAAAATTGCCAATAAATATTATCCGCCAATAACAATTGTTTTTCTGCGACTTTTAATTTCATCGGTAATTATGCTGGTTGTTTTAATACCTCTCGGAAAGATTCAAAAAATCAAATCTGTCGATGTTAAGCTTTTGTTTATTGTTGCAATGTGCGAACCGTTTTGTTATTTTATCGGAGAAAGTTTTGGACTATCACTTATTCCGGCATCAATGGCTTCGATAATAATTTCTACAATACCTGTTTTTACACCAGTTGTTGCTTTTTTTATGCTTAAAGAAAAAGTTACTTTAACAAATATTATAGGAATTATTATTTCGTTTCTGGGAATATTGGTGATGGTTCTGAAAAAAAATTTTTCTTTTTCTGCTTCTCCCATTGGCGTATGTCTTTTGCTCTTTGCAGTTCTTTCGGCATTATTTTATACGGTTTTCGTAAAAAAACTTTCGGTTAAGTACTCGTCATTCACAATAATTACATACCAGAATATTATCGGGATGTTTTTATTCATGCCTATTTTCCTTATTTTTGATTTCAATAAATTTATTCAGGTAAAACTAAATACAGAACTTTTAATCTCTTTACTGTTGCTTTCTGTTTTTGCATCATCACTTGCATTTATAATGTTTATTTTTATAATTAAAAGAATAGGAGTAAGCAAAGCAAATGTATACACAAATCTTGTTCCTGTTTTTACAGTTGTGTTTTCTCATTTTATTTTATCGGAAGAAATAACTGCAGGAAAAATTGCCGGTATGCTTCTTATATTGGTAGGTCTGATAATTTCACAGACGAAAAAACCCGTAATAAATATTTTTTGGTAATTGGTTACAAATTTATTAAATTTACATTAAAATATTAATTTTAAATTTTAACTAAAAAATCAAAATGAAAAAACTGTTATTGTTAGGAGATGAGGCAATAGCGCAGGGAGCAATGGATGCCGGCTTGTCTGGAATTTACGCTTATCCCGGAACACCTTCGACTGAAATCACTGAGTTTGTACAACATTCCAAACAAGCAAAAGAACTGAAAATTCATTGTACTTGGTCGGCAAATGAAAAAACAGCAGTTGAGTCAGCTCTTGGTTTATCATACACAGGCAAGCGTGCAATGGCTTGTATGAAGCATGTAGGATTAAATGTTGCAGCCGACCCATTTATTAATTCCGCTTTTACCGGTGTTAATGGCGGATGTATTATTGTTTCCGCAGATGACCCGTCAATGCACTCTTCGCAAAATGAACAGGATTCGAGATTTTACGGAAAGTTTTCTTTAGTTCCTGTTCTTGAGCCTGCCAATCAGCAGGAAGCTTATGATATGGCTTTTTATGGATTTGATTTATCCGAAAAATACAAACTTCCTGTTTTAATGAGAATAACCACAAGAATGGCTCATTCCAGAGCAGGAGTTCAACAATGCGAAGTCAGAAAACAAAATAATTTGAAACTTCCTGATGACCTTGTACAATTTGTTTTGCTTCCTGCAATAGCAAGAAAAAAATATAAAAAACTTCTCGAAGTTCAACCTTTGCTTGAAGAAGAGTCAGAAGATTCGCCATTTAATTTTTATAAAGATGGAAGTGATAAAAAACTTGGAATAATTACTTGTGGTATTGCTTACAATTACTTGATGGAAAATATTCAAAACACTAATATTAATTACCCTGTTTTAAAAATAGGACAATACCCACTTTCAAAAAAAATACTCGAAAAAATTTATAATGAGTGTGAAGAAATATTAATTATTGAAGAAGGAATGCCTCTTGTTGAAGAAATGCTGAAAGGGTATCTTGCAAAAGGTAAAAAAATAAAAGGACGTTTGGATGGTACGTTGCCGCGTGATGGTGAATTAACTCCGAACCTTGTTGCTGTTGCGTTGGGTTTGACGGATACTAAAGGTAAAGATGTTCCGCAGGTGGTTGTTCAGCGTCCTCCATCATTTTGCACGGGTTGTTCGCATAGTGATACTTATATTGCATTGAAGGAAGCATTGATAGGATACAATAAATATGCTGTTTTTTCTGATATCGGCTGTTATACGTTAGGTGCTTTGCCTCCATATAATGCAATTAACAGTTGTGTGGATATGGGAGCATCAATAACTATGGCAAAGGGAGCAGCAGACGGAGGTTTGCATCCATCTCTGGCAACAATAGGCGATTCAACATTTTCCCATTCAGGAATAACAGGATTGCTTGATGCATGCAATGATAAATCTCACGTAACAATTTTTATTCTTGATAACCTTACGACAGCAATGACCGGTGGTCAGAATACTCCGGGATTTGGTAAAATTGAAGAAATTTGTAAGGCAGTTGGTGTTGAACCGGAACATATTCGTGTTATTAAACCGTTAAAAAATCAACATGAAATAAATGTTAAAATCATAAAAGAAGAAATTGAATATAAAGGTGTGTCAGTTATTATTCCACGAAGAGAATGCATTCAAACATTAACTAAAAAAAATAAAGAAAAATCAAAAAACAAGTAATAAATGAAAAACGATATAATAATTTCAGGTGTTGGAGGACAAGGAATAGTTTCTATTTCCGCAATTATTGGTTTTGCTGCACTTGATGCGGGATTATTTCTAAAACAATCGGAAGTTCACGGTATGAGCCAAAGGGGAGGTGATGTGCAATCGCATTTGAGAATTTCCAATAAGGAAATTTATTCTGACATTATTCCTAAAGGAAAAGCAGATATGATAATTTCTGTTGAACCTATGGAATCATTGAGATATTTGCCATGGCTTTCTCCCGAAGGATGGCTTATTACAAATATAAATCCTTTTATCAACATTCCCGATTATCCTCCAATAGAAAAAATAATGACAGAAATAAAATCGGTTAAGAACAATATTGCCATTGATGCCGATGCAATTGCAAAAGAAATAGGTTCGGTAAAAGCCGCAAATGTTGTTATTCTTGGTGCTGCATCTCCTTTTTTTAATTTATCTTATGAAAAATTTCAGAGTGCAATTAAATTTATTTTTGGACAAAAAGGGGATGATATTGTAAATTTGAATCTTGCTGCACTTGAAGCAGGAAGAACGTTTTCGGAAAAGAATAAATAATTTTTTAAACTCTGACAGATATATCGACTCTGTCAGGTTTAAGTTTTAAAAACAAATTCCTTAGAAATATAATTTTCATAACTCAAACAAACATCGGTTGCAAAATCAATTGAAGTTTTAATCACTTCATTCCACATTTCAGGTTTTATTGAATTTATTTTTTCTAATGAAATTTTATTTTTCAGAATCGAATAAATTAAACCTGCATTAAAGCTATCGCCTGCAGCAATTGTACTTACGGGTTTTATTGTCGGAACTTTATATTTTTTGGAATAATTTTTTGTGTGCAATGAAACACCATTTTTATTTGCGGTGTAAATAAGATTTGAACAATTATTTTTTTGGATGAAATCAAAAGTTTTTTCAGAATTAGTTGTATTAAAAATATGGTTGAAATCCTCATCAGAGCCGCGAATAATATCGGCAAGAGAAATACTTTTTAGAATATACGGTTTGATTTTTTTTATATCAAGCAAGTTGGAAATTCTGTAATTTGGGTCATAAATAATTATTGCTTTTTTCTGTTTGGCTTTTTTTAAAAAATCATTAATTATATTCCAAATTTCTTTTGAAATTGCATATAAAGAACCGAACAAAATAATATCATCTTTTTTTATTTCAGGAAAATTAATTGCTAATCTTTTTTCTGGATAATTTTTGTAAAAAGAATAATTTGCATTATTTTCTTCATTGAGAAAACCTAAAGCTAAAGGAGTTTTCCCATTATCAAATTTGTAAACGTGGTCAATATTTACACTATTATTTTTTAAAAACAAATCAATTAATTTGCCGACAGAATCTTTTGAGTATTCGGAAATAAGATTTACAGGAACTTTAATTCTGCCGAGAGAAACAGCGGTATTAAGCATTGAACCGCCGGGTTTTGCTTCAATGGGCTTGGAATTTTTAAAGATTATATCGAAAACTGTTTCACCTACACAATAAACTTTTCTCATAAAAAAAACTTCAGAAACCGGATGCTGGAAGTTAGAAAAAAAGCTTCTAATATCCAACTACTAGCAGTATGTACTTATTAGACACTATGTTTGTAAAGTATAAGTTCGGTGCCTCTAAAATAATAAATAAATTAGAGGCACAAACTAAAAATACAAACATATGGAAAACAAAAGTAATAAATTAGATTTTAGCAATCAAGAAGTATATGTCGGACTTGATGTTCATAAAAAAGGGATCAAGCAAGAAAGTTGAGGAGGTAAAATAAAAACATCATATTTTATAGCAAATCTAAAGCAATCCGCCATTTCTGTATATTTCAATTTGCACTTCAGAAAATTTATTTATAAAAGCAGATTTTTCATTTTTAAGATTTGTTATTTGTCCTGTTTCAAAATCCACTTTTATTCTGTCACCGTCCTGCAAATCAATTGTAGCAAGTATTTCGGTGTTGTACGTTAAAATAGGTAACGCCGCGTTAATTGCATTTCGTTCATAAATTGCACCGAAAGATTCTGCTAAAATACAGGAAATTCCTAGTGAAAGAAAACAATCAACAGCTTGCTGACGTGAACTGCCTGCACCAAAATTTTTCGATGCAATAACAATATCTCCGCTTTGTGCTTTTTTCGAAAAATCTTCAAAGCCGCTAAGATTACCGAAAGTATATTGTCCCATTTCTTTAACATCGGTAATTGCGATATATCTATTATGATAAATCATATCTGTGTCAATATTATCTTTTTTTACAAGCCAAACTCTGCCTTCAACTAAAAGTGATTTATTTTTATCTGTTGTTTTCTTTTCTTTTATTTCGCATCCTGTAACACCTGTTGATTCAAACATTGCAGGAATTTCAGGAATATCATCGGGAGTGGTGATATAGCCGGCAACAGCAGATGCAGCAACTACTTCGGGTGATGCAAGATAAACCAAACCCTTGCCTTGTTTTCCTTCAAAATTTCTGTTGCCTGTGCTTATTGTAACTTCACCGGGTCCGTTCTGACCAATTTGTCCTGCGGCGCATCCAGCGCATCCAGGATTTGATACCATTGCTCCGGCATCTTTAAATATAGTAACCAATTTTTCTTTTAATGCCTGATTCCATATTTCATCGGTTGCAGGAACTATTTTTAAAACAACACCGGGTGCAACTTTTTTACCTTTAAGAATTTTAGCAGCAGCACGTAAATCTTGCATTCTGCCATTTGTACAACTTCCGATAAATGCAGAATCAATTTTTGTTTTCTTGATATCAGCAACAGGAGAATTATCATGGGGATGTCCTGGTTTTGCAACCATCGGAACAAATTTGTTAACTTTTATATCAATTACTTTCTCATAAACTGCATCAGAGTCGGCAATTATCAAATCAATTTTTCTTCCTGTTTTTAATTCGCAATAATTTATTATTTCAAGCGATGGAGTAAAGAAAATAATTATTGCTCCCATTTCCGTTGCCATTGATGAAATTGTTATTCTTTCGTCTAGAGTAAGTTTATCCGATGCTTCACCGCATATTTCAACAGAATAACCAAGAAGTTTATTTGCTCCGAAAATTGACAAGAGATTTAAAGCAATATCTTTTGCAGTAATATTTTTTTTCTTTTTACCAATAAAATTTATTTTTACAGAATGTGGTACTTTAAACCAAACTGCACCTTTTGCAAAGGCGGCAGCAATATCCTGGTCGCCCATACCTTGTCCGAATGAGCCAATTGCACCCATTATATTTGCATGCGAGTCGGTGGAAACAAAGGTGCTTCCGGGCCAAACCAAACCATTATCAATTGCAATGTGAGTACCAATTCCTGTATTCACATCATATATTTTAATATTATTTTGCCTTGCATATTGGCGACAATATTGTTGGTTTGCTGCATAATTCTGGTCAGAACCACCGGGATTGCAATCAAAAGTAAAAATAGTTTTTAAAGGATTTTCAATAGCAAGACAATTGTCGGTTAAGTTTTTTACAACATTTGCCCCGCCAAAATCTCGTGCTGCACGTATATCTATTTTTACATCAATAATTTCATCGGGTTTTACAATAGTTTTACCGGAATGAAATGCGAGAATTTTTTCAATAATGGTCATGAATATTTAGTTTTAGAAAGTTTGTTGCAAAAATATTTATTTGAATTCGGTATTATGGAATTTATCATAAATTATTCCTTGTATTCAATAACAGGTTCTTTATCATTTTTAAGTTTACCTATTACTCGGAATTCTGTTCTGCGATTTTTCTCTCTTCCTTCTGGATAGTCCTTACCATCGGGAGTTTCGTTTGGTGCAATAGGTTTTGATTCTCCATAACCTTTTGCAATTAATCGGTCCTTTGATATTCCTTTACTTGTAAGGTAATTAACAACACTTTCGGCTCTTCTTTGTGACAGGGTCATGTTATATTTATAGCTTCCTTTACTGTCGGTATGTGAACTTATTTCAACAATAAGGTCGGGGTTTTCATTTAATAAAGTAAGTATAGTAGTATCAATAACAGATGTTGAGCTTGAAATAAATTTTGCTTCATCAAAATCGTAATAAATATTTTTAATAATAATAGGTTTTTCGGGAATTGGAGTAAGTTCAACTTCCTTTTTAAAAGTTTGTGAAATATTACAATTTTTCGTTGTTAATTCAAACTTATTATTAAAATATCCGTCTTTTGAAATTATAAAAATATATTCATAGTTAGTTTCCAGTTTGGTTGAAAAACTTCCATTTTTATTTGAAGTGAGGTTTTTAATAAGTATATTTTCTGAATTATTATTACCTTTTATATAAATAGAAATATTAGCACTATCAATCAGCTTAACAAAATTTGAAATAGAATCTTGTTTTTCTTTTACAATACCTTTCAAATCGAGATTAATATATTCTATTCGCTTAAAAGAATAAATATCATCGCAGCATGTTTCATTTTTTAAAAAAGTTCCTCCTTTTCTATTTGAAACAATAAAACCATTTTCACGATTTTTACTTTCCGAATAATATATATCATCAGCGCTTGAGTTTATTGGTAACCCTACGTTTTCAGGAGGAGAATATTTATTAAGGTCGCCGATAGACCGGAAAACATCCATGCCACCTATGCCCGGCAAACCATCGGAGCTAAAATAAAGCGTATGTGTTTCATTATCGTAATAAGGTGAAAGTTCATTCTCTTTAGTATTTATTTTTGAACCTGCATTATGTGGAACTGAATATGTTTTTTTAACTTTATCATAAACGGAGTACCATATATCGAATTTCCCTTTTCCTTTAGGGTTATCGGAAATAAAATATAAAACATCGTTGCCTTTTTGAGACTCGGTGCCAACAGTCGGCATTGTACTTGTATATTTAGGATTATTTATTTTTTCATCAAGCATAACTGGTTCTGACCATTTTCCTTCTTCGTCAATTTTACTAACATATATAGCACATATTATTTTATTTTGCCAGTTTATTTTGCAGCGTGTAAAATAAAATCTTTTACCATCAGGTGAAAAGGCGCCGTTGCTTATATTATATCCTTCCTTGTTTACAGGAATATCGTTAAACTCACCTTCAAAAACCCATTTATCTTTATTCCAAAATGCCTTATAAAACTTTTTTAAAGGAATATTAGCAGTATCATTATCATAAATATATTCTTTTTTATTAGTTCTTAGCGAAGTATAAATAAAAGTTGAATCATTTATAGAAACAGGAGAATGTTCAAAATATATTTTATTTATATTAGTATCGAGATGTGAAATCAGAATTTTTTTTGGCGAATCAACCCATTTAAAAGTAGAATCGCAAGCTGAAAGTTCGGCTTTAACATTTTTTTTAAGCTCCTGATATTTTTTTGATTTTTTTAATTCATTTAAAACTTCAGAAAATTTCTTTTTAGCTTCCTTATAATCACCGTTCATCTTTAGCATCAATGCGTGATTATATAAAGCTTCTAAATTTTTCTGCCCGCTTTTTTCATACGCTTTAAAATATGCTTCTTCTGCTTTTTTATAATCTCTTAAATATTTATAGCTTTCACCAAGACAAAAATATCCATTTTCGTTTTCGGGTTGAAGTTTAACATAGCGTTCAAAACAGCATGCAGCAGTTGAATAATCGGATTGTTTTAAAGCATTATTTCCAAAAGTATTTAATTTATAAATCCAAAGTTTGTTAATAAATGCCGTATCTTGTGCCTTAAGCCCAATCGGAACTATTAACAAAATAAAGTATAAATAAAACTTTTTAATATCTATCACAGGGTATTTCTTTTTTTGTAATATGAGTACTTAATCCTGTCCAAATTAATGAAATTTCAAAACCTCCCTGATAATTAGTAGCTACATGCAATTTCGAAACATTTATATCATAACTAACGCCAACTTCAACTCTATTAAATATAACCCCTAAGACTAAAAATACAGCATCATTAAGATTGTTAATGCCAGTGCGTGTATGTATTCCCGAAAATAAAGAAGTAGGACCTGTTTTAGCATCCCCATTATTGGTTTTGAAATTTGTATTAAATCCTAAATTTAACTCATTTGCTTTTGTAGTTCTCATAAAAGAAAACCTTGGAATAAAAGTAACAACATCACTGAAAAACCATTTAGTTCCTCCCGAAAAAAGCAAGCGTGGTTTTAATATGAATTTATCATTGTTAAATGATTCATTCGGACAATTAAGGTGAAATATTGCAAAAGAAAAGAATGGTTCGATTTTTTTTAATTGTATGAAATTCCATCCAAAACCCATATTAAAGTCGAAATATTTTAATTTGTTTTGAAGTTCATTTTCATTATTTGGCAATGTTTTATCGAAATGTCCGGTTTCCCAATTAAGTTGATTGGGAAATGTTTCATCTGGTGGCGTAACCTGTTTGTTAACTAATCCAAATTGAATACCTGCATGAATAATATTTCTTTCGATTTTTTTATGATATGCTGCTGAAGCCAGTATTTTTAATACTTTTAGGTTTATACCCGATTTATCATTAACTATAATAAAACCGCCACTGAATTTCTCATTAAAAATATAAAATTGTCTATCATAACCAATGGAATTAGTTATATAAGGTTTTGAAATTTCCTTCCATTGCGACCTGTAATTGCTCATAATACGAGAATTACCATTATAATTTCCGGTGTTGGATGGCGATAAAGTTAATGGTGAAGCATAATATTGAGAGAAGTGAATGTCTTGTGCAAATTCACTTTTACAAATGAAAACAGCTATTAAGAGTAATATAAATTTTTTGTTAATCATTTAAAAATTATCTGAGAATTTTAATTAACCCTTTTTTTGTTATCGGTTCTTTATCAATGTATGTTTCAGCAATTACATAATAAGTATAAGTTTCAGTATTCTGAGGGGTTCCTTTATATTTTCCATCCCAGCCGACTTTAATGTCATTGGACTCAAATAATAATTCGCCCCAGCGATTAAATATTTTGAAAGAAATTAATTTCTTTATTCCCCAACCTGCAACATAAGCTATATCATTTATTCCATCTCCGTTAGGTGTAAATGCAGAAGGAACATCTACTGAAGATACCGGTAAAACTTTAATAGTAAATATGGATTCTCCGGTAAAACAACCCAATGTATCTCTAAATGTAACAACATATTTAATGTCTTGCAAAGTTGAGGAATTAGGTACGGGACAATCAGGACAACTTAAATCTTTTGGGGGGTTCCACGAATAAGTAAAGCCATCTCCGGCGTTACCATTTAGATTAACTTTTTCCCCCACAACAATTGTTGTATCCCATATTATTTCATTTGGCGGCTGTTGAATATATACATAAACATTTTTACTGTCAGTGCAGCCATTTATATCTGTTACTTTTATTTGATAATTTGTTGAAGTTTTCGGTGAAGCATAAGGGTTGGCAATAGTATCAGAACTTAATCCGGTGCTTGGTGTCCATTTGTATTTTATTGCATTATTTGCATTTGAGAATATTTGAACTGATTTATTAAAGCATGTATCTCCTCCACTTGCTATGATTTCAGGAAGAGGGAATATAATCATTTTTTTTGTAATTGTATCTTCGCAAGTTGTTGCAGTATTTTTAACTAAAAGCTCAACATTATATGTTCCGGCAGATTTATATTTGTGTTGAGTGTTAAATGTATTGTCTGTATAACTGTCTCCGAAATTCCAATAATAAGTATTTGCAGAATCTGAAGTATTAATAAAATTATCGGTGATATTTAAACAATGAGCTGTATCAATAGAACTAATTTCATTATTTCGTTTAAAGTCGGCAATAACCTGATGTACTTTTAAAGGTTTTGAAAATGTTTTAGGACAAGTTGAATCCTGCGACCAGCATATAAGAGTAATATTATTATTTCCATTTGAAGGATGATAATTAAATATATGATAAATGGGATTTGATTTATTAGCACCTGTTCCATCTCCAAAATCCCAATGCCATGTATCTAAATTAAAAGTATCTGATGTATTCAGTGATATCAATACACTATCACCTTTACAAACTGATGAAGGTGTTACGTTAAAGTTTGCTTTGGGTCCATACAACTGAAATGTTTTTAAAGAGCTGTCTTTGCATCCAAAAGTAGTTGTTAAGTATAATTTCACTGTATATTTACCGGGCTCTCCGTAATGCTGATATACAGAAGCATTAGAAATAGTTGCTCCGCCTGTTCCTAAATCCCATATACGTGAAACATAATTTTTATACCTGTTTGCTGTATCAATAAAATTAATATCTTTTGGGTAACACCTATTTGCGGCAGTATCCAAAGAAGAATAAAAATTAGGATTAGGATAATCCTGAACGTGAATATAATTAGAAATTGTACTTTGACTTGGACAATTTATAGAATCATTAATTTTAAGATTAACGCTATATGTTCCGCTATTAATATATTTATGATAAGGATTTATTATGGTATCCGTTTTGCCATCTCCAAAATTCCAACTATATTTTTCATGAGTTGTAACAACAGGATTAAATCTGACTGAATCGCCGACACAAAGATTTAATTTTGGTGTTGCACTAAAATTTGGATTTGGTTTTGATGGAATTATTGTATAGTTAGCTGTAGAACTACAACCTAATTTATCTGTTATTGTTAAAGTAACAATAAAAGAATTTGGTGCTGTATTAGTATAAAGATGGGATATTGAGTCAATGGTAGATGTTCCGCCATCACCAAAATTCCAGTTGTATGAAGTTATTGTTGTATCGGCAGTAGTACCTTTTGTATAAAAAATTACATCTTGCGGCACACAAATATAGGTTGAGTCGCAAACAATTTTAGGGAAAACTCCAAAGGACTTAACTCTTTTAGATATTGTATCCCAACAATAATTAACATCTTTAACCACAAGTTTTATATTATGATATCCGGAATTAGTAAAAATTTGATTGGTATTGGTACTGCTTGTCATTTTTGGCGGCTCATTATCAAAAAACCAAATGTATCCGGAATTATCACATGAAACATCAACATCTGTGGAACCAATAGAGTTAAATGGATTAATCACATTATTACAAAGTAAAGTATCAGGAGTAAAAAATGCTTTTAATTTTCTGACTTCAGCTATTTTTGTGTCTGTCCATGGATTGCAGCCCGTAGTATCGTTTTCAGCTTTAAGGGTAACAGTATAATTTCCGGAATTAATATATTTGTGCGAAACTATTGCTTGAGTTGTATTGTTAAGATTTGTGCCATCACCGAAGTTCCAACTCCATATTTTTGATTGTTGGGGAGCTGCTGTAAAAATATATACCTGTGGCGAATCGCAATACGATTGAGTTGTAAAAGTTATTATAGGTCCTTTAACCCATATTAAAGAATTTTTTGTAATTGAATTATAACAACCTTTTGACCCAACTTCAAGTTCTACATTCTGTGGTCCAGTGGAAGAAATAAATTTCCACGTAGGATTGCCATCATTAGGACAATGTGATGTCATAAATCCTTTGCCATCGGAGTAATAATGCCAAGTGTCAATACTGTCGGACAAAGGGGTTTTATCAGTGAAAGTAACTTCTTCATCAGGACATAGAGATGTTTTTGAAACGCTAAAATCAGGGAAGGGAATTTTACCAACATCTATTTTTATTGCATAAGAAGTATCAATACATCCTTTAATATTTGTAATAACGAGTTTAACCCAGTATGTGCCGGGATTATTAAAAGTATGCGGAACGTTTTTTCCACTGGTAGTTGTTCCATCGCCCCAAATATATTTCCAATTTGTAATTTCATCACACGACCTGCTTGAATCGGAAAAATTAACTTCTAATGGAGCACATCCATAAGTTATATCAGGCATAAAGCGTGCTATTGGCAGGCAAACAGTATCAATAAGTTTAGTTAAAGTAGCCGTACAACCGTGAGATGTTGTAACAGTTAAAGTAGCGTAAATTTTGGATTTATTAATAATAATGTATTGACTGGTATCGCTTCCTTTTTCAATAGTTATTACAGGATTGCAATTAGTTGAAGACGAAGGATTGATTTTTATTTTATTATGCAGAGAATCATCATCAGTCATTTGAGGAATATGAGAAAAGCTCCAACTGCATGTTGTTCCAGGTGAAGAATTATTAGTTAAAGTAATACTTGCCGGAATAGAACAGAAATATGTTGGAGTAAAAGTAAAATTTGCTGTAGGAATTTCCACATATATTCTTCTTGTTGTATCATCCTGACAATTTCCTGAAGAAATTACAGTTAATTTAACATTATAAAATCCGGAATTGGTGTATGTATGAAAAGGCGAATTACCATTTGTCCCATCCCCGTAAATCCAAATAGCTGTAGTTCCTGGTGTTGAATTATTTATAAAAGTAACAGGATTACATACTGTATCCCCAACATTGAAAGAAGCTACTGGTTTTCCAATTGATATTATTTTTTTTACAGAATCAGAACAGCCATTAATATCAGTTACAATAAGCTTTGCAGTATAACTGCCATTATGTGTATATGTTATAACAGGAGAAGGAGTAATAGATGAACTAGTTTGTCCATTACCGAAATTCCATATATAATTCAAAGTTTTATTCTGCGTAGCATTACTTGTAGCAGTAGTATTGTAAGTAACAACAAATGGCACGTTGCATGAAATTAAATTCAAAGGATTTGTAATTACAGATATTGTCGGTTTTTGAGAAACAGATATATATAGTTTTTTTACAATAGAAGAATCACAGCCATTATCATCAATTACTATCAATGATACATCAAATACTCCTCCAAGTGTATAAACGTATTGTGGATTCGGGTTATTTGTATTATCTCCTCCTCCATCACCAAAAGTCCACTGCCAATTTTTTATTGTACTTCCTCCCCAACCTGTAGATTGGTCGTTAAAGTGCATTAAATGAGGAATACATCCTTTTAAATTATCAGGAGTAGTAAATTTAGGAGTAGGTTTTCCAAAAACTTTTATATTAATGGTTGAACTATATGGTGATGAGTTAACAGTAGCATCATATTTAACTACATAATTACCGGTTAAAGCATACGTATGCTGAGGATTATTGATATTGCTTCCGGCGCCATCGCCAAAATCCCATAAAATATTTGTTGCTCCGGGTACTCCTGTAAAATGAACTAAAAATGGAGCACAACCAGTACTATCATCGGCTTGTTGTGAAAAAACAAAATTTGAAGTAAATAAAAAAAATAATGTAAAAATTATATAACTTTTTTTAAACATCTTTATTTAAATTTGATACCGCTTTGTAAGTGGTATAAAAAACGATATGAAATGTCATTATGAGTTTGTGAACGGTATTTTTTTATTTTTCTAAACATACTATAAAATAATTATTACTTTTCTATATTATTCAACAAACATAAAAAAATAAAACACTCCTGTCAAGTGCATTTTAGAATTCGCTGGAAACTATTTAGAATTTGTAGCACTTTTGTGAGAATTCGTCAAATAAATGAATTAACTCCGATATTATTATGGACAAACTCTAATTAGTTAATACTTAATTAGCAAATATATAATTTTACTTTTATTAATTCTAATTTTATTTTATTGAATATTTATATATTTTTGTTAATTAAATTTAATTTTCATATAAACTAATAGCAACAAAATGAAAAAAATAACTGCTTATTTATTTTTTTACTTTTCAATAATTTCATATTTATATGCTCAGGAAAACAAATGTGGAACAGTTGTCTCACCTGAGTTTATGAAATCATACAAACAAAGAATCAAGAATGAATTTAATAAAACCAGAAATGTTAACATCAAGGCATCCACTGTACCCGATACATGTTTGAATAAAGAAATTGCCATAACCATGCATATTGTTTGTGATAGTACAGGAAGTTGTAAAATAACAAAAAGCGATATTGACGATGCTTTTACTATTCTTAATAATGATTTTAAACCAATATGCTTATCATTTAAAATATGTAAAATTGACACAATAAAAAATTGGAAATATAATTTTTTTGATAGCCAAATTGAAGAAAAAGAAATTTTCACATTATATTATAATCCTAAAACAATAAACGTATATCTTGTAGAAAAAATAAAGCTTAATGGAGGTTATCCTGCCGGATATGCACCTCTTCCTCCAAGTTCGGATTATATTTTTTTGAATAAATCTGCTATTAAAACTTCAATATCGCATGAAATGGGACATTATTTTAATCTTCTTCACACTTTCGAAATTTCAGGTGGTGCAGAAGATGCTGATGGCGATAACTGCGAAACTGCCGGCGATTTAATATGCGACACTGAAGCCGACATTGAAAACGCACAATTTTCAGGATGTACTTATATTGGTAGTGCAAAAGATACCAAGGGGGATTATATTACGCCTCCAATATGCAATCTTATGTCGTATCATCCGAAAGCATGCAGATGCTGTTTTACAACACAGCAATATAATCGTATGGCTCACGCGTATATTTATTTTAGAAAGTATTTGTATTAAGCTCTGCCGGTAGGATTTATTATTTAAGTAGTTTAAAATATAGTATATATATTATTTTTATTATTCTAAATTGGATTTCGCTTTACTGCGGTAATATGTATTCCAACCGAATCGTGACCTATTCCCTATCCAAGAAGCTATTTTTTTAAATTGATATCGCAATAAAAATCTATGGGGAATTATTGAAACCTTATGATTAGAGAATGACATTAAAATGAACTTTCTTATATTTTGTTTGTCTTCAGAATTTTCTGAATTTGCATCCAGACAATCCCTTTGCATTTGTTCAACAGTGAACTTATACGAAAGTTCATCTAAATATTGTCTAAATTTTTTTTTTGATTTTACAGTTATCATAATTATTTAGAGATTAATAAACCTAATACTAATTAGAGTTTATGGACAAGTACTAATTAAGGTTGATGACACTCAATAAATAAATTTTTTATTTTCTTATTATCTTCTAATAACGAATTATTTTAACTGATTCACCTTTTTTGTTTTCCTAAATTTTGTTTTAAAAAACAATTTTCTTTTACAATAATTCATTTATAATTAATAAGATATTACAAAATTAATAAGAAAAAAATAAAATAATAAAAAAAAATAAAATTCAATATTTATTCTTAATATCACTATCAATTTGTACTATGAATTATCTTTGATATTCGATGTAAATACAGAAAAAAAATATAAGTATATAATACTTGATGAAATTTATTAATATATTGTTTTAATGAAAGGGAAAGATAAAAAAACAGGAACTCCCACATGGAAATGTTATTGCGGAAAAGTAATCAAAAATAAATTTATTGACTTTATTTTGCCCGTTCGGAATATGAAAGTGATCTGGTATCAACTTTAATTCTGTCACCCTGATTAATAAACAGGGGAACATTAATGATTGCACCTGTTTCTACTTTTGCCGGTTTCAGAGTATTTGTAGCAGTATCACCTTTTAATCCGGGCTCTGCATAAATCACTTCCATTTCAACAAACGGAGGTAATTCACATGAGAGGGGGGTTTCGGTATCGGCATGAAATAATATTTGCACTTCCTGACCTTCTTTTAATAAGGAAGGAGCATTAATAAGATTTTCATCAATTACAATTTGTTCAAAAGTTTCGGAATGCATGAAATTGTATCCCATATCATCCTTGTAAATAAACTGGTAAGTTCTGTTTTCAACACGCGCAACGTCAATTTTAACGCCCGAAGTAAACGTATTTGGAATTACCTTGCCTGTTTTCAGATTTTTAAGTTTTGTTCGAACAAAAGCAGGTCCTTTGCCAGGTTTGACATGCTGAAAATCAACAATTGTATATAATTCGTTATTAAATTCAATACAAAGACCATTTCTGAAATCGGCTGTTGTTGGCATATTAATTAATCATTAATTATCTGAAAATTTATTTTCTGGAACTTAGCAGAGTTAATTGCCAAGCTGGAAACGCCTGAATTCAGTTACCTGCAATTCTTTATCAGTTTCCTGCAAATATTGTCTTACGGTTTTCTTATTATCTTTAATAAATTCCTGATTTAAGAGAGTACTTTCATTATAGAATTTATTTATTTTTCCTTCAGTAATTTTTTCGAGCATTTGTTCTGGTTTTCCTTCCTGTCGAACCTGTTCCATGGCAATTTCTCTTTCCCTTGCAACAAGTGCAGGGTCAACGTCTGCCTTGTCAATGGCAACAGGACTCATGGCAGCAATTTGCATTGCAATATCTTTGCCCGTTTCGGTGCTTGTTTCTTTGTTAAATCCTACAATTGAAGCGAGGCGGTTACCCGGATGAACATAAGAAAATACTTTACTTGCATTTACTACCGCATATTTTGATAACTGAATTTTTTCACCAATTTTTCCGAGCATTTCATTCAATTTTTCAGAAACAGGTAATCCGTTTATTTTTAATCCGCAAAGTTCTTCAACGTTTTTCGGAGAATTCTGAACTGCAATGTTTAAAATTTCAGAAGCAAAATCAATAAATTCCTGATTTCTTGCAACAAAATCGGTTTCACAATTCAACATGATAATAAATGCCTTTTTATTATCATCGGAAGTTTTCGCAAGAATTACGCCTTCGTTGGCTTCTCTGTCGGCACGCTTGCTTGCTACTTTTTGTCCTTTTTTTCTGAGAGTATCAATTGCTTTTTCAAAGTCGCCTTCTGATTCTACAAGTGCATTTTTGCAATCCATTATTCCTGCACCGGTCATTTGTCTTAATTTATTAACATCTGCTGCTGTAATGTTTGCCATTTTTCTGTTTTCTTTTAAAAATTAAACTTTATTTCTTTTTCTGAAATCTTCTTGGTTTATCTCTATGAAAATCGTCATCCTTTCTCGGAGTACCTTTAATTTTAAGAGCTTCTTTCTTTGCAGGAGATATTTTATGTTTTCCTTTAATAACATCTTCATCTTCTTCCTCTGAAATCATTGTGCTTATTCTCTTTTCTTTCATTTTTATTTCATCATCATCTTCTTCAACTTTTGCTTCTTTCTTTATTCTTTCTTCTTCTATCTGTTTTTCCTTATCAATTTTTCTTTCATCCAATCCTTCCTGTACTGCTTCAGTGAGAGCTTTAACAATCGCTTCAATAGATTTTGCTGCATCATCGTTGCCTGGAATAGGAAAATCTATTTTATTAGGGTCGGAGTTTGTATCAACTATGCCGAAAGTAGGAATACTTAATTTTTTTGCTTCAGCAACCGCGATATCTTCTTTAATAATATCGACAACGAATACTGCAGCCGGAAGTCGTGTGAGGTCAACTATACTGCCGAGGTTCTTTTCAAGTTTTGCTCTTTGGCGGGTAACCTGCAAGCGTTCTCTTTTCGACAAATTTGTAAATGTACCATCAACCGCCATTTTATCAATAGATGACATTTTTTTTACGGCTTTTCTTATTGTAACAAAATTGGTGAGCATTCCGCCGGGCCATCTTTCTGTAACATAAGGCATGTTAACTTTTTTAACATAGTTTGCCACTACATCCTTTGCCTGTTTTTTTGTTCCAACAAACAAAATCTTTTTACCTGATTTTGCAATTTGTTTAAGTGCGGAAGATGCATCTTCAATTTTCGCAACAGTTTTATTGATGTCGATAATATGTATGCCATTACGTTCCATAAAAATATACGGAGCCATATTGGGATTCCATTTTCTTTTTAAGTGTCCGAAGTGAACACCAGCATCTAATAGTTCTTTGTAATTTGTTCTAGTCATATTTTTATTTGAATAATTTTTATCGTTTACTAAATTGAAATCTTTTTCTTGCTTTTTTCTGTCCCGGTTTTTTTCGTTCAACCATGCGCGGGTCTCTTGTCATTAAACCACTTGCTTTCAAAGGAGGTTTATTTTCTGCATTGACCTTGACCAATGCACGTGAAATAGCCAGTTTGAGAGCATCTGCCTGTCCCGATATTCCTCCACCCACAAGATTCACTTTCAAATCAAACTTTCCGGTACTGTTGGTAAGTTCGAATGGCTGGTCTATTCTTGCCTGTAAAATGGATATAGCAAAATATTCTTTGTAGTCCTTGCCGTTAACTGTGATTTTTCCCGTGCCTTCCTTCATGAAAATTCTTGCTACTGAAGTTTTTCTTCTTCCGATAGTGCTTATTATTTCCATCTTTATTATTTTATTGAGTTAAGTTTTATTTCTTTTGGTTGTTGTGCTGTATGAGGATGTTCGTTGCCTGCGTATATATGTAAATTTTTAATTATCGCATTGCCAAGACGGTTTTTTGGAAGCATACCGCGTACAGCTTTTCTTATTATTTGTGTGGGATCTTTTATAAGAAGCTTTTTGGGTGATGTAAATCTTTCTCCACCGGGATATCCCGTATAATGCTTGTAAACTTTATCGGTTAATTTTTTGCCTGTAAGTTTTATTTTTTCGGCATTGATGATGATAACATTATCACCGCAATCAACGTGAGGAGTAAAGTTTGTCTTATACTTTCCCCTGACAAATTTTGCAACTTTTGAAGCCAATCTGCCCAGAATTTCATTTTCTGCATCAATTAAAATCCATTCTTTTGTAACTGTTAATTTGTTTGCAGAAATTGTTTTATAACTAAGAGTGTCCACCTTTTTATTTCTTTATTATTAATATATATTCTTTTATTTCCTTTTAAAATGGGGTGCAAAGGTAAAATTTTTTTTCAGTAATACAAATTTATTATGCAACATTTTTAAGGCGAGAACTTCTATTCATAAATTCAATTTTTAAATGCGGCAAGAATCAAGGGAATTTAATATAATTCAAAAGATTCCATCTTATCGAAAGATGGAATCTTTGTACTTATTCTAACTTTTATTTTTTCTTTTTCACTTCCTCTCCACCTTTAAATACAGTAGTTTTAATGAGTTTTGCGTTTTCATCAAATTCTTTCCATTCACCTTCTTTCTTTCCATTTACATACATTCCCTGTATTTTCATTTGTCCTTTTTCATAATACTCTTTATGCTCGCCTTCTTCAACGTTATTCTTAAAATTCTGTTCACTCATAGTATTTCCGTTTTCATAATACGAAGTTTGCATGCCTTCAAAATTTCCGTTTTTATAATTAATTACAGTAGAAATCCTGCCAGATGTATAATACCACCTTCCCTCACCGTTTCTGATATTATCAACATATTGACTTTCTTCCTGCAGCTTTCCTGAATCGTAAAATGTTCTTTTGCTTCCGTTTATTTTTCCGTATTTATAAGAAATTTCGGTTTTTAATCTTTCTGATTCAAAGTATCTGCAATCGCCATCAAGCACGTCATCTATATAATATTTTTCTTCTACAATTACACCATTTTCATTTAATAATAATGAAAGACCATTTTTCTTTCCGTGGATATAATTTTCAACTTGTATAAGTCTTCCACTGCCAGTATTATATCCGAGCCACTGACCTTCTTTTAAGTCATTTACGTATATTCCTGTGGAATACATATTATCAATTTTGATTCGCCATTTTCCGGTTTTTAAATTTTTCGCATCTCTTTTATTAATGGTATCGCCATTATAGATTTCGGCATTCTGTGCTGAAATGCTTATCCACAAAGCCGTTAAAATAATAATTGCAAATAGTTTTTTCATAACCAAATCAAATTTATTTAAGCAAAACTAATTAAATTAATTTTTATAAAAATTAATTTTTATAAAAATATAAAAATAATTTTGATGTTTTTTAAAAAAAGAATTACGTTTGTGCCCGTTTTTATACAATAATTGTTTTTAACAAAAAAATCTATTTTAAAAATACGGATATCAAGAATATTTGAAAACGAACAAAAACAATTTTAAATTCATTATAAATACTACGTGGTGTTTTTTTATTTTAAATACAAGATATATTATACACTTTTGAATTTATTAAAACATAAAATTATGAAAATATGAAAGTAGGAATTCTAAAAGAGTTGAATCAAAGCGAATTTAGAGTCGCTGCAACTCCCAAAACGGTTACACGCTTGAAAAAGCAGGGTTTTAGTGTGCTTGTGGAATCTGGTTGCGGATTAAAAGCAAAGTATTCTGATGCTGAATATTCATCGGCTGGTGCTGAAATTATTTCTTCAGCAAACGAGCTTTATTCTAAGTCAGACATCATTCTTAAAGTTCAGCCACCCACAGAACAGGAGGTTGGTTTAATGAAAAAAGGTACGTTAATGTTAAGTTACCTTTGGCCTGCACAAAATCAACAACTGTTAAAAAAATTATCTGAAGCTGGCGTTAACGCCATAGCAATGGATGCTATTCCAAGAATTTCACGTGCACAGAAAATGGACGTATTGTCTTCAATGGCAAATATTGCAGGTTATAGAGCTGTTATCGAAAGCGCCAATTATTTCGGTCGTTTTTTAAATGGACAAATTACTGCTGCAGGGAAAGTTGAGCCGGCAAAGGTACTTGTTATAGGTGCTGGTGTTGCTGGTTTGGCTGCTATCGGAACGGCAAAATCATTAGGTGCCATTGTCAGAGCATTTGATACAAGAAAAGAAGTTGCTGAACAAATTCAGTCCATGGGCGCCCAATTTATAACTGTTGATATAAACGAGGATGGATCCACTTCTTCGGGTTATAGCAAATCAATGAGTCAGGCATTTATTGATGCTGAAATGGCATTGTTTAAACAACAGGCATCAGAAGTTGACATTATTATCACTACTGCACAGATTCCAGGTAAAGAAGCACCAAAACTGATATTGAAAGACCATGTTGAAGTAATGAAACCGGGTTCGGTAATTGTTGATTTGGCAGCAGGAACAGGTGGCAACTGTGTCTTAACAAAAAAGGATGAAGTTTATACAACTACAAACGGAGTCACTATAGTTGGCAAGGTTGATGCACTTCCTTCGCAAGCAAGTTTCCTTTATGGAAATAACTTGTGCAACCTATTAGATGACATGGGCAAAGCTGACAGTTTTAAAATAGATATGGCTGATGATATCGTAAAGCGTGCCATGGTTACATTTGAAGGAAAAATAAACTGGCCCCCGGAGCCATTAGCTGTAAGCGTCAATAAAACAACAGAAACACCAAAACCTTCTGCTGAAGAAGAAGCCAAGAAAAAGGCCTCAAAAGTAAAAAAAGCAATTATTTCGAATATTATATGGCTTGCAATTATTGGTGTACTGTTCTTCTTCCTTGGTAAAGTTGCACCTGCTGATTTTATGTCGCATTTTACTGCTTTTGTTCTTGCCGTTTTTGTTGGCTGGAATGTAATCTGGAATGTTACTCATGCTTTGCATACTCCGCTAATGTCGGTTACAAATGCAATAAGCGGAATTATTATCATCGGAGGATTGCTTATTATACAGGATGATTTTACTAGCCCGAGAACTATATTGGCTTTTATAGCAGTATTGATTGCAAGCATTAATATTGTCGGTGGTTTTATGGTTACATATAGAATGTTAAAAATGTTTAAAAAATAAATAACTATGATTACAACAAATATTCAAATAGCAGCGTATATCTTTTCTTCAATCCTGTTTATTCTAAGTTTATCAGGATTAGCTTCACAGGAAACAGCAAAAAAAGGAGTTATCTATGGTATTATAGGGATGATTATTGCCATTATGGCTACAGTATTTGGCGAAAATATCCAGGGATATACTTATATAATTGTAGCAATGGTTATAGCTTCCATTATTGGAATTATTGTTGCAAGGAAAGTTGAAATGACTTCAATGCCGCAGCTTATCGCATTACTTCATAGTTTTGTTGGTATGGCTGCAGTTTTAGTTGGTTTCGGTACTTTTATCGACCCTCATACTTTTGAATTGACAGGAGCTGAAAGGTCAATACATCTTGTTGAAATTTATGTTGGCATATTTATTGGCGCAATTACTTTTACAGGTTCTGTTATTGCTTGGGGAAAGCTTACCGAGAACATCTCCGGTAAACCACTTGTTTATATGGGGAAAGATATTGTAAATGTAGTCCTTCTTTTGGCATCTATTGTATTAGGTGTTTTGTTTGTTGGTGCTGACAGTTCTCATGCTATGTTATATTTAGGTATAATGACCGCCATTGCAGCATTTTTCGGAATAATTATGGTGATGGCTATCGGTGGAGCAGATATGCCTGTTGTAATATCAATGCTGAATTCACTATCAGGATGGACAGCTGCTGCTTCCGGTTTCATGCTGGGAAACGACCTCCTTATTGTTACCGGTGCACTGGTAGGTAGTTCGGGTGCAATTCTTTCAATAATTATGTGTAATGCTATGAACAGGTCTTTCTTTTCAGTTATATCAGGTGGTTTTGGTCAGGAAATTAAAACAGGAAAGAAGCTGGAAGGAAAAGTAAATTCAATAACTCATGAGGAAGCAGCTGAAATTCTTAATGAAGCACAATCAATTGTTATTGTTCCCGGATATGGCATGGCTGTTGCTAAAGCACAGTATCCTGTTCACGATATGGTCGAGAAATTAAAGAAAAAAGGGAAAACTGTCCTATTTGGTATTCATCCGGTAGCAGGACGTCTTCCCGGACACATGAATGTTTTGCTTGCTGAAGCAAATGTGCCTTATGATATTGTTTTGGAAATGGATGAAGTTAACCCTGATATGCCGGAAACAGATGTTACAATGGTTATTGGTGCTAACGACACGGTTAACCCCGGAGCGCAGGAAGACCCCTCAAGTCCGATTTATGGAATGCCTGTTGTTGAAGTTTGGAAAGCAAAAAGGGTTATTGTTATGAAACGTTCTATGGCAGTAGGTTATGCAGGCGTTGAGAATCCTCTGTTCTATAAAGAAAATGCCGCCATGCTTTATGGCGACGCTAAAGAGAGTGTTGATAAAATTAATAGTAATCTGAAGTGATTTTTAGAAATGTTTATATAATGAAGCCGTCCCAAAAACAATGACGGCTTTTTTTAAACAAAAATGGCATAAGTATTCACAATCCTTTAATTATCATTGCTACTAATGTTGATGTAAAGACGTTGTAAATCCTGCTACTGAAGAAGAACTTTCCGGTTCAATTTATGAAATGCCTGTAATAAATGTACTTGGTTCAAAAAATATTACTGATATGAAATATCCATGCAAACAAAAAAAGACAAATAAACAGCAATTAATTTCAACAACTTATAAAATTTAAACAGATGAAACGTATTATGGTTTAGGGTTATACCACAATTGATAATAAGCATGTTTTAACATGATAAAACAGAATGTTATTCGGAGATGCAAAAACAACAATGCAAAAATTAATTGCTGAAATTAAAAATATTTAAAATTTAAAAAACATCATACACCTAATCTTATGGTGATTATTTTTAAATATAGCTTTAAAAAATTAAGCTATAATTTTTTTCTAATAATTCAGTATTAATTAGAAATTAAATTTTAAATTTGTTGATATTTCAACTTTGTAATATGAAGTAAAAATACAATTATAATGATTCAATAAAAAAACTAAAACAAATGAACGAAGTAAATGTCTTCTTAAATGGGAAAAAACTTATAGGAAAAAAAGGGGAATCAATCTTAGAATTTGCAAATAGAAATGGGTATAAAATACCCACTCTTTGTTATGACCAGAGATTAGAACCATTCTCGTATTGTAAAATATGTGCAGTAGAAGTTAAAGGAATGAACGAACTTCAACCTGCATGCTCTACAATTATTGTTGAAGGAATGATTATTGAAACTGAAAGCGAAAACATTAAAAAATACAGAAAAAATTCATTAGAATCCATTGTTAGTAATTATTATGTTGGCGACGTGGAGAAAAGAAATGCGGATTTTTATAAAAGTGATTTAGTAAGATTAATAAATGAATACGGGGTTGATATAAAAAAATTTAAAACTAAAAGCAAAGAAAATAAAACTGATTTTAAACATCCGTTTATTAAAATTGATAATGATAAATGCATTTTATGTTCAAGATGTATAAGAATTTGTAATGAAGTAGCAGGAGCAAAAGCTATTAAGTTGGTTGAGAAAGGCAACGAAACTCTTGTTGTTCCGGCTATTGGCGAAAAACTTCAAGATTCAGTTTGTGAATCTTGCGGCTTATGTATTTCAACATGTCCTGCAGATGCTATTACAGAGAATGCTGCTTTTAAACTTATTGATGCTAAAATTGACGAAGATGAAACAATTTGTAATTATTGTTCTATAGGTTGTAAAATAAAAATACATCATAAAAATGGTTATGTAATGAGAATTACAGGAGCAGCTGGCGATATCAATAATGATGGTTCAATCTGCAAATTTCCAAAATTCGGATATAATTATTTTAATGATAAAAAAAGAATAATAAAACCACTTCAAAAAATAAATGGCAAATTTGAAGAAATATCATTCGATAAAGCATTTCAGCTTATAATAGAAAAAATTAAAAGTGTTAATGCTGATGAAAATGCTTTTTTTGCTGGTGCGCGTCTTACAAATGAAGAATTATATTTGATTCAAAAACTTTCAAGAGCTGCTGTAAAAACTAATAATATCGCAAGTTTTCATTATCTTGGCAGAGGAGAAAATTATTTCAGCAATATGTATGACAGTTTGCCTTTTGAACAAATAAAAGATTTGAAAAATGTTTTTTTGCTTGGAACAGAATTGAGCAAAGACAATCCTGTATTAGGATATATGATTAATAAATCAAAATTTAAAAATGATATAAAACTAACTGTTATTTCGAATAAGCCGAGTAGCTTGATGAAACCCAAAGCAGATGAGTTTATTCTGATAAAATCATATTATCATTTTATTAAAGCAATGAACCATTATCTGCTAAGCAATAATTTGGCAGAAACAAATTTTATCACAGATAATTGCTCTGGTTTTGAAGAATACAAAAAGAAACTTCTCTCCGAAAATTATAAAACTTTAGTGAAAGAATCGGGAGTAACCGATGAAAAAATAATTGAAGAAACTGCAAAATCATATTTAAAAGGATTGAACAGCGTGGTTGTTTTTTCAGAAAAAAATCTTTCAGCAAATGCAACTACTGCGTTGATAAATTTTTCACTACTGACAGGAAAGATGGGAAAAACAGCAAACGGAATAATTGCACTTAAAGAAAAAAATAATTCACAGGGATTGTTTGATATGGGAATTACTCCCGAATATGGAGTGGGTTATCAGTCGGTAAATGATGCAAATTACAAAATTCTTTTAAAGAAAAAATGGGAAGTAAATAATTTACCAGATAAAGTTTATGCAGACCAACTTTCGCTTCTTAATGAAAACAAAATAAAAAATCTGTTCGTTTTCGGCGAAGACCCTATCGGCTGTGCTGTTGATAAAAATGCCGTGAAACTTTTAATAAATAAAACAAAGTTTAAAGTTGTTCAGGATTATTTCATCACCGAAACCGTTGCTGAGGCAGATTTGATTTTACCAGCATCGTTGCCTGTTGAAATTGGAGGACATTTCACAAATACAGAAGGGTTTATTCAAAAATTAGATATTGTTTTTCAGAGTAAACCCGAAAAAAATTCATATAATCAAATTTATACTCTTTTAAATAAACTTGATGTAAAAACTGAAGTTGCTCCCGAAAACCTTATTCTCGAAACAGCATCATTATTAGAACAACCCAGCGAAACAGATGCAAGCGATAAGAAATATTCATTCATTAGCTTGGTAAAAGATAATGAAAATAGAATGTTTCATTATGGCTGCGATAATATTACAAAGCAGTTTGTAGAATATTTTAATAAAACTTTGGGATATAAAAATTAAAAATGCTACTGTTAAAAATATACTCCATGCAATTTAACTTTGTCAATTCTGTTAAATTCTATGGCAGGTGCAGGAAATTTAAGCAAGTTCAATGCCTGAAAAATGGTATTTACAAATTTCGATTTTGTTTTAATTCTTGATAAATCCAAATCCAAAGAAATATAATATTGGTGGTATCTTTCGTATATCGGTAGTATGCTTCCTTTATAATCATAAGGATTACTTGTAGCACCGAGCATTCCTTCGGCACCATAGCCAAATGAAACATTAAGCCATTTCGGAAATTTTGAATTTTTATTTAAAAATGAATATATATTACACGAAACCCAATATGTTTGTCCGTTATAATCTTTGAGCCAGTTTTCCTGCATATTTTTTCCGAGCAAATCCGGTCTGTATTTGGAATATTTCGTTTGATGAAATGACCATTTGCCGATAATTTTTTGTTCGTTCCATGCCAACTGCTGTGAAATAACGGCAAAAGAACCTAAAATATTTACAGTCATATCACCTAAAGAAAATCCCCAATGCTGTGAAAAACCATCGAGAATTTCAATGTTTGTCATGTAAACCGTGCCTATTAATCCACCAAGCCAGATTGCTTTTTTTCTTTCAAGTCCTGTCCAGTTAAAAAGTTTTATTCCATAAGTTCCGATATAATATGCAGTATAAAAATGCCCTAATTTATCAACCTGTAGCCACTCATTGTTATCATTAAAAAAATGAAATGATGATTTTGGATAATCTTTGTACCACAAATCATTCAATAAATACATTGATACTCCATAACCAACAACACAAGTTCCTGTGAGAAATAATAATCTTTTGGAATTATATTTATTTTGAGATTGAGATGAGTCAACCTGTGCTGAAGTATTGAGAAAATAAAGAGAAAATAATATTAAAATTATATTTTTCATTTTAATTTACTTGCAAAATTTAACAAGTTCTTCGTAAAGCTTATGAGTAGGCAAACCCATTACATTAAAATATGAGCCCTCAATTTTACTGATGCCAACAAAACCAAGCCATTCCTGTGCTCCATAAGCTCCGGCTTTATCATAAGGTTTATAATTGTCGATATAAAATTTTATTTCCTCTCTTGAAAGTTTTTTAAAATAAACTTTTGAAATATCATAAAAAGAAACTGTTTTATTTTTTGTTTTCAGGCAAACTCCAGTAATTACTTCGTGCATTTTTCCCGAAAGCTCAGAGAGCATATTAAAAGCATCAGTATAATTTTTTGGTTTGTTAAGTACTTTATTATTCAGAAATACCAATGTATCAGCTGAAATAAGAATAGTTTTATCATTTTTTATTTCATTAGCAAAAGTATTTGCTTTAAGTTCGCAAAGGTAGATGGGAATTTTTTCACGTTTGTATTCAGTTGGATATTTTTCATTAATTTCTTTAGTTTTTATTTTAAATTTTATTCCCATTCCCTCTAGCAACTGCTGACGACGCGGCGACTTTGAAACCAATATAAAATTATAATTTTTAAATAAAGTCATTGTTTAAAAAAGTTTGTAGTTTGTTGTTAGTTGTTTGTTTATTTGTTGATGTTTTTTTAACAACAAACCACAAACGTATTTTCAATTATTAAAAGGCCATATATGGAAAAGGGTAAAATGAAATACAACAATTGCAAAAATACCGGTAAACATAATAAGCTTTACTAAATTACTTGCATTGCTATAGTCCTTTCTTTTATTTGCTTTAGGAACAATATAAAACATTAAAATAAGAGGAATCTGGACGAAAATCATAAGATACCAGAACAAAACAAATAACCCCTCATCATAAATATTTTTTTGTGTAAGCACAATCAAAAGAAACACAATGCATGAAAAAACAAGTATTATTATTTCGGTATTTTTTATTCCTAATTTTATCGGTATTGTTTTGCATCCAATTTTCCTGTCGCCTTTTATGTCTTCAATATCTTTGATTATTTCGCGTATCAGATTTATAAAAAATGCGAAAAATGCAACAGCAAAAAGTCCTTTTTTTAAATCAGAAAAATTGAAAATAGTTATGTTATAGTTATTTTCTTTCATCGTTGAAATTTCAAAAAACCAAACGAGCAACGGCACAAATGCTGCATGCAATGAAATTATTATGTTTCCTATTAAAAAAGTTTTTTTCAGAGTTGTTGAATACCACCATAATAATATTATTGCAATTACATAAATCAATATTAATTTGAGATTTCCTGCAAGAATTGACAAGTAAACAGCAATAATAAAAGCAGCTGCATTTAAAACAAAATGCAGAAAAATAGCACGACTTCTTTTAATATGACGTCCCAGTATAATTTTATCGGGACGATTAATCCAATCGGCTTTAATATCAAAATAATCATTGATTATGTAACCAGCTGCAGCTATCATCATAGTTGATAGAACAAGTAAAAAGAAATTAAAATTATTCAGTTGAAGTTCGGTGTCGGTAAAATATCTGAAATATGGTTTCAACATACAATATCTCACAGTATATTGCGTCAACGCAATAATAAAAAGATTTTTATACCGTATAAGCCGTAAATAGTTTATCATTCAAAAAAAGTTTTCAGTTACCAGCAAAAAGCATTATCATTCATCCATTTCCCCTGTATTTTCAAAACCTGCTCAATTATATCCCTAACACAACCATCTCCTCCTTTTACTTCCGAAATATAAAGAGAAATTAACTTAATTTCATTTGCCGCATCCGAAGGACAGGCAGGTAATCCTGCCATTTGCATTGCCTTATAATCAGGAATATCATCTCCCATATATAAAATATTTCTTCGTTCCAGATTTTTATTTTTCATATATTTATCAAGCACTTCGCACTTGTTGCCGGTTCCCATAAAAATATCCTTAACTCCGATTCTTTCGAATCTTTTTTTTATCGAATCGGCTTTTGCTCCTGAAATAATACAAACATTATATTCATTCTTCACAGCAAGTTGAATGGCATATCCGTCCTTTGCATTCATTGTTCTTATTTGCTCTCCATCAGGCAAGGTTGATACATAACTACTTGCCAAAACTCCATCAACATCAAATACAAAAGTGTTTATATATTCCAATAATTTTCTGTAATTCTTCATTTTTAATTCACAATAGAGTTTATATGAGTTAATGTTATTTTATATTATTGTATTGGATTAGTGAAGCTGGAAGTTAGATGTTGGCTGTTTGAAATTTGCAATTTTTCTAACCTCGATTTTGTTACAATATTTCATGAATTTGTTTGTAATTAAGTTAACATATATAATGTCTAATATACAAAAAAAATTAATAAATATATAAATACGTAATTTTAACAAAGCAGTTTCGTTTATAAATAATTATTCATCTGTTTAAATTTTGTAAGTAATTGAAATTTCTGCTGTTAATTTGCTGTTTTGGTTAATAAACTTTTTTAGTTACTCACTCCCGCAAAAGCCAACCGCACAACCTGCTCGTGAATATCCATGCCTTACCTTGTTGAAAGCTGCACTCACTTTAATCATCTACGGTTTGTGCAACTTTTTTTGTTTGCATGGATATTTCATAAAATATTCCTAACGAAAAATTAAAAATTATTTATCTTTGTTTTTCTAAAAATTAAAACTTATAAGCTATGCCAGTAAATCTGAAAAACCGAAGTTTCCTGAAACTTCTTGACTTCACACCCGAAGAAATAAAATTTTTATTGAATCTTTCAATAGATTTGAAGAAAGCCAAATACTCAGGAATAGAACAGCAAAGATTAAAAGGTAAGAATATTGTCTTGATATTTGAAAAAGATTCAACTCGTACGCGATGTGCTTTTGAAACAGCGGCTCACGACCAAGGTGCTCATGTAACTTACATCGGACCTACGGGTTCGCAAATAGGAAAAAAAGAATCAATGAAAGACACAGCAAGAGTTCTGGGAAGAATGTATGATGGCATTGAATATCGCGGATATGCACAGGAAATAGCTGAAACGCTTGCAAAATACGCCGGTGTTCCTATATGGAACGGATTGACAAATGAATTTCATCCCACACAAATATTAGCCGATTTTCAAACAATGCTCGAACACATTGATAAACCTCTAAATAAAATTTCATTCTGCTTTTCTGGTGATGCCCGCAATAATGTCGGAAACTCTTTAATGGTTGGTGCTGCAAAAATGGGCATGGATTACAGAGCTGCTGCTCCCAAAAATTGTCAGCCCGATGAAAAGCTTGTTGCAAAATGTAAAGAAATTGCAAAGCAAACAGGTGCTAAAATAACGATTACCGACAATGTTGCTGATGCGGTAAAAGGTATTGATTTTATATATACCGACGTTTGGGTATCAATGGGCGAACCCGATAATGTTTGGGAAGAAAGAATTAAACTTTTAAAACCATTTCAGGTTAACAAAAAAATGCTTGATTTAACCGGTAATCCAAACGTAAAATTTCTGCATTGCCTGCCTGCATTTCATAACAGAGAAACTACAATAGGTGAACAAATTTTTCAAAAATTCGGATTAGACGGAGTGGAAGTAACAGAAGAAGTTTTCGAATCACATGCATCAGTTGTTTTTGATGAAGCTGAAAATAGGGTTCATACAATTAAAGCAGTGATGGTAGCAACTTTAGGGAATTAAATATAAAATTCTAAAACTTAAAATATCATTTAAATTGAAGTTATACTTTAAATGGCTCAATTGTTTAATTGTCAAATTGTTGTTTTAACTTAAGTAGTGTTTGCAAGAAAACTGCTGAATTATGATTTTCAAAAACAGGTATTTTATTGCAGGCAAATAGTTAATCGATTTTCCTCTGATAACTTTAATCAATAAAACGAGAAAGTTGTGGTTAATGAAGATATGATTAAAATGAATATGCTTTAAGCACAATGCAAATTAGTGTTCACCATTTTCTTGATTTCTTCGTGATTTCTGTATAATCTTTCGCTTAAATTTTTATCGTCATATGATTTAAGTTTCTGGATTATTCCATCAACTGTGCCTTTTGTAAAAATATTATCTTTTTGATATATGCTTCGCTGTTCATTCAGACAATCGGCAGAATCGCAACATGAAACAGGTAAATTTTTCAGTTTACTCGCTACATCGGCATGTTCATCTTTAAATATATTCACATTTACATATAACTTTTCGGCAAGCTTAAGTGCATCTTTCATTTCAATGCCATGTCTGATTGCAACTGAAAGTCCTGCAAGTAATAAATAAATATCAGCAGAACCATCAGGACAACGAAATTCAACGGTTTGTTTGTTAACAGCAGTTTGTAACTGTGTTTTATCCTGAGGATTTGCAATTTGTGCCATTTCATTTGAACCGAGCCATCCGAGAGGAACTCTTACGAGAACCGACCTGTTTCTGTCACCCCAGCAAATTGATGTGGGAGCTTCCTGATGAGGCACCAATCGCAAATATGATATTGGTAAAGTATTTCCAAATGCTGTAAGAGAAGGTGCCAAATCAAGAATTCCGGCAATAGATTTTTTTGCAATATCACTTAATTTGTTTCCTTCAATCATAATATTTTTCCCATCTTTGAGAAGGCGGTAATGTATATGTAATCCGCTTCCTGCTTTACCAACAGAAATTTTAGGAGTAAAACTAACAGTAACTCCATGTTTATATGCCAACATTCTTAATATCCACTTTGCCAATAAAAGATTATCTGCTGCATCTTCAACACTTGTAGGAGTAAATTCAATTTCATTTTGTTCATAAGAAATATCGTTTATGATAAAATTTCCTACTTCGGAATGTCCATACTTTATCAATCCTCCGGCTTGTGCAATTGCCTGCATTGCTTCGCATCTGAATTTTTCTGACTTTGCAAAAGGCATAGATTCATGATATCCTTTCTGTTCAACGGCAGCAAAATTTGGGTCTTTTTGCGAAATAACATAATATTCGAGTTCACCCATTGCCTGAAGCGTTAAACCGGTAGATTTCTCGAGAGCTTCATTTGCTTTTCTCATTACATAGTCCGAAGAACTTGCCAATGGCTGTCCATCTTTATCAAAATATGAACAAAGAATATCCAATGTCGGGATTTCGGAGAATGGATTTACAAAAGCAGTTCTGTAACGCGGCATAACGTATAAGTCACTGGAGCTGGCTTCAACATACGAAAACAAGCTTGAACCATCAACTCTTTCGCCGGTTGACAACAATTCATCTATATGTTTTTTGCTGTTAATATTAAAATTAAGTGTCTTCAATCTCCCATCACCGCCTATATATCTAAAGTTGAGCATTCTGATTTTACTATTTTCAATAAAATTCATTATATCCTGTTTAGTAAAATCATTCCTTGATTTATTAAGTTCCTTTTCTAAAAGGTTAGAATTCATTTCGTAATTTTCCATACTTATAAGTTTTTGCAATTGATTGCAAATATTGAAATAAATATTAAAAAAAACAAATCCCTTAAATTCGTTTTAATAAAAGTTGGTTAAATTTTTGATAATTGATACTTTTGTTGGAGATATAATAAAAAATAACTTCTTATGAAAAAAATATTTTTATTATTAACTTTTTTTTCAATAATTGTTTTTCCTGCTTTTTCAAATATGGTTAATGAAAATCCGAAATACGAAAAGCTATGGAAAAAAGTCGATTCTCTTTCAAAAAAGGGGCTTACCAAATCGGCTCTGGAAGAAGTTATAGTAATTTACAATATGTCAAAGAAGGGAAAAAATGCTCCTGAATTTGTAAAAGCGATAATCCATAAAATGAAATTTGAATCGGAAGCAGATGAAAAATTTTATGTTACTGCAATAAAAGAATTGCAAAATGAATGTGGGGAAAGTTTTTTTCCGATGAAGCAAATTTTACATTCGATATTAGCTGAAGTTTATTGGAATTACTATGAAACCAACAGATTCAAATTCGAAAGTCGCACTACAACTGTTAATTTTCAGCAAGATGATATTGAAACATGGGATTTTAAAAAAATTACAGAAGAGGTAATGATAAATTATAAACTTTCTCTTGAAAATACTGATGAGCTTAAGAAAGTTCAACTGAATATTTTTGACGAAATACTTCTTACTGAAAAAAATTCAAAAAAATTCAGACCAACGCTTTATGATTTTATTGCACATCGAGCTGTTGATTTTTTCATAAGTGAAGAACCAGATTTAATAAAACCGGCTTATAAATTCGAACTTGATAATAAAAATTATTTTTTACCGAATGAAAAATTTATAAATGAAGCTTTCCTGACCAAAGATACTTTTTCAATGAAGTACCATGCTGTTTTGCTTTTTCAGGATTTAATAAAATTTCATTTGAAAGATACTAATTGTGCTGCATTAATTGCTGCCGATTTAAAAAGATTGAAATTTGTTTACTCTCATTCTGTTTTGAAAAACAAGGATAGTATTTATCTGAATTCTCTTGTATCTCTTGAGAAACAATTTTCAGAAAATTTTTATTCAACTGATGTTTCTTATGAAATAGCAGATTTATATAAGGATAAAGGAGAATTATATAATCCTTTGAAATCGGAAGAAAATAAATGGAATCTCAAGAAAGCTTTTGAAATTTGCGAAGCAGCAATAAAAAAATATCCCGATTCCGAAGGAGCTGCAAAATGCAAATATTTGTTGGCTGTTATTCTTACAAAAAATATAGAATTAATTACTGATGATGCTATTTCTCCTGATAAATCGTCACTTGCGTATATTTCATATAAAAATATTCCTGAAATATTTTTCAGAATAATTAAAACTGATGGGAGAGATTATAAAAGAAACATAAGGAAAACAGGGGGTGTTGACTTTACCAAAAAATATATAAATGAAAAAACATTTAAAGAATGGAGCGTAAAACTTCCCGATGATAAAGATTTTCAGACACATTCGGTAGAAATGAAAATTCCAGATTTACCAATAGGTTTTTACGTGATTTTAGCCGGTACCGATAAAAATTTTAACACGAAAAACAATGCTGTCGGAATAAGCAGCATTTGGATTTCCGATATAAGTTATATCAACAGGAAAAACTCCGATGGAGGAAATGAATTTTATTTGCTCGACAGAACAGCCGGAACTCCTCTAAAACATGTACAAGCAGAAGTTTATTATGAGAGCTTCAGCTACGAAAAACATGAATATGAATATAACAAAGGAGAAACATACACTTCAAACAATGAGGGATATTTGGAAATGCCATCTTCGGATAATTATAGAAATTTTTATATCGAATTTTCTAAAGGTGATGACAAATTATTTAGCGATTTTAATTTTTATCAATACAAAAACAATAATAACTCTGATAGCTTAACCCGCATAAATACTATATTTTATACTGACAGGGCGATTTATCGCCCCGGGCAAACTGTTTATTATAAAGGAATAGTTCTCGAATCAAAAGGTGAAAAAGTATTGTTAAAAACGAATTACAAAACTAAAGTTGCATTTTATGATGTCAATTATCAGAAAGTTTCCGAAACGGATTTGGTAACAAATGAATATGGAGCTTTCGGCGGAAACTTCCCTGCTCCCGTTTCGGCTTTAAACGGAACAATGCACATTGCCAATGAAACCGGCTTGGTTTACTTTTCGGTTGAGGAATATAAAAGACCAAAGTTTGAAGTTAGTTTTTTGAAAATAAAAGGAAGTTATAAACTCGGCGAAACTATCACTGTCAAAGGAAGTGCAAAAGCATACTCCGGCTCAAATATTGATAATGCACTTGTAAAATACAGAGTTGTCAGAACTACACATTTTCCATATTACTGGAACTATCGTTATGATTACATTCCATATAATTCCGAAGAAATGGAAATTACAAACGGAATCACAAATACAAATGAGAATGGCGAATACACAATTAATTTCATTGCAATACCTGACCTTAGCATAGACAAAAAAAGAAATCCGCAATTTGATTTTAAAATTTATGCCGATGTAACAGATATTAACGGGGAAACACACTCTTCACAAGTGAGCATATCGGTGAGTTATAAATCGTTGATTGCTAAAGTCGAAATTTCTGAAATGCTTGATAAAAGCAGCAAAGCAAAAAATGAATTTAAAATAACAACAACAAATTTAAATGGAGAACCTGAGCTATCGAAAGGAAATATTTCAATTTACAAACTCAAGCAACCAGAAAGAATTTTCAGGGAACGCAAATGGAATAAACCCGATAAGTTTATTATGACAAAAGATGAATTTTATTCATATTTTCCAAACGATATTTATGATGATGAAAATAATATTTCAAAATGGGAAAAAGGAAATAAAGTTTTTAACTTGGATTTTGATACAAAATATGATTCATTGCTGAAGCTTGAAAATATTGATGCTTTTGAACAAGGTCAATATGTTGTGGAACTAAAAACAAAAGATAAATATGGCGAAAATGTTGAGTTTATATGTAATTTCACAATATATTCTTCAACAGAAAAATCTATTCCTGTAAATAAAATTGATTGGTTTACGGCAATTAAAAATAGCGGAGAACCCGGAGAAAAGGCAATATTTATAATAGGAACAAAAGAAAAAAATATTAACATTCTTTTTGAAATTGAAAACAAAAAGAAAATTATTAAAAAAGAATGGTTTGAGCTTTCCGAAGAACAGAAAACACTCGAAATTCCGATTACCGAAGATAATAGAGGTGATTTTTTCATTCATTTTTCTTTTATTAAAAATAACAGAATGTACAAGCATGATGAAAAAATAACTGTTCCACATACAAATAAAGAACTTGAAATAACTTATGAAACTTTCCGAAACAAACTTTTACCGGGACAAAAGGAAGAATGGAAATTGAAAATAAAAGGAAAAAACGGTGAAAAGTTTGCTGCAGAAATGCTTGCTTCGATGTATGATGCTTCGCTTGATGCTTTCAAACCTAATAAATGGAATTTTAATATATATCCTTCTTATTATTCATTTTTCTCGTGGAGAGGAGAAAGTTCATTTGGAACTGAAAAATCAAATTTTTATAATGAAGAATGGAATAATTATCCTTCTTTCACTGAAAGAAAATATGATAATTTGAATTGGTTCGGATTTTATCTTGGAGGACGACCTTATTATTCTTATGCTTCTTCGGTAGGTGGGAAAAGAGATTTTAGCGAAACAAAAACTGCACACCCTCTTGCGATGGCAAATATTAAAGATGAAGGAACAGTTACTGATGAAACTGTTTCAAAGAAAAAAAATTATTCTGACAAAAAAAACGTACCTGAAGAAAAATCAATTGATTTATCAAATGTGATAACCCGCAAAAACTTTAATGAAACAGCTTTCTTTTATCCTTTTCTGCAAACAAATGAAGATGGTGATGTGGTTATTTCTTTCACTGCCCCCGAAGCATTGACAAGATGGAAGTTTATGGGTTTTGCTCATACCAAAGATTTAAAATACGGATTTACCGAAAAGGAAATTATTACTCAGAAAGACCTAATGTTAATGCCAAATGCACCGAGGTTTTTGAGAGAAGGAGATAAAATTATTTTTTCTGCAAAAGTGTCAAATGTTTCATCAAATGATGTAAACGGCTCGGCGCAACTTACTTTATTTGATGCCACAACAATGAAGCCAATAGATTCACTTTTTAAAAATATAAATAATGTAAAGAGTTTTGAGACAAAGAAAGGACGGGGCACTGCATTAAATTGGGAACTGAGCGTTCCTCGGGAAATACAAGCAGTAATATATAGAATAGTTGCAAAAGCAAATGATTTCAGCGATGGTGAAGAAATGACAATTCCTGTTCTTTCAAACAGAATGTTAGTTACCGAATCGCTTCCTTTGCCAGTGAGAGGAAAACAAACAAAAGATTTTTCACTCACAAGTTTGCTTAATTCAAAAATTTCAACAACTTTAACAAATCATAAACTAACTCTTGAATACACTTCAAATCCTGCATGGTATGCTGTTCAGGCACTACCATATCTTATGGAATATCCCTACGAATGTGCCGAACAGATTTTCAGTCGTTATTATGCAAACAGCATTGCATCAACAATTGCAAATTCCAATCCTAAAATTAAAGCGGTTTTTGATAGTTGGAAAAATTATACACCTGATGCATTTCTTTCAAATCTTGAAAAAAATCAGGCGCTGAAATCAGTTATTCTTGAAGAAACTCCGTGGATGCTTGATGCAAAAGATGAAAATAAAAGCAAACAAAATATCGCATTGCTTTTCGACCTGAATAAAATGAGCGATGAATTAGAAAGAGCGATGAAAAAATTGCAGCAATTGCAAACACCAAGCGGAGCATGGCCCTGGTTTGCCGGTATGTCGGAAGATAGATATATTACACAACATATTGTAACCGGCATGGGACATCTTAAACGACTTGGAATAAAAAATATTTCCGAAGATAAAAATATCATGGAGATGACAAAAAAAGCAATTGAATACCTTGATAATTGCATTAAAAAAGATTACGAAAATATTTTAAAATATACAAAAAAAGAAGATTTAGATAAAAACCATTTGAACAGTTTACAAATACAGTATTTATATGCAAGAAGTTATTTTATCTATGATGTTGAAATATCAAAGAAAAACAAAGATGCATTTGATTATTTTAAAAGTCAGGCGAAAAAATACTGGCTTGATAATAACAAATATATGCAAGGAATGCTGGCTCTTACTTTTAACCGCATGAATGATAAAAATTTTGCAAACAACATTTTAAAATCACTTAAGGAAAAACTCATTTATTCGGAAGAAATGGGTGCTTACTGGAAAGACATGAATGCCGGCTATTATTGGTATCAGGCACCTATTGAAACACAGGCATTAATGATTGAAGCATTCGATGAAATTGCCAATGATGCAAAAACAGTTGAGGAATTAAAAATATGGCTGTTGAAACAAAAACAAACTCAAAATTGGAAAACCACAAAAGCCACTGTTGAGGCGTGTTATGCTTTGCTTTTGCGCGGAACGGATTTTTTGGCTGATGATGCTTTGGTAAAAATAAAACTCGGTAATATTGAAGTTGACCCGAAAAAAATTGATGATGTGAAAGTAGAAGCAGGCACCGGTTATTTCAAAACCTCATGGTCGGGAAATAACATAAAACCAGAAATGGGCAAAATAAAAATCAGTAAAACAACAGATGGAATTGCGTGGGGTGCTTTGTATTGGCAGTATTTCGAGCAGCTTGATAAAATAAAAATACAGGAGACAAATCTTAAAATCCAGAAAAAATTATTTATTGAACATAACACTCCAACAGGACCTGTGATTGAACCGATGAGCGAAACAAACAAATTGAAAATTGGCGATAAAATAATTGTAAGAATTGAAATCCGCACCGATAGAGATATGGAATATGTTCATTTGAAAGACATGCGTGCATCAGGCACCGAACCTATAAATGTTCTTTCGCAATACAAATATCAGGGCGGTCTTGGATATTATGAAAGCACAAAAGATGCTTCCACAAATTTCTTTATTTCATATTTGCCAAAGGGAACTTATGTTTTTGAATATCCTTTAAAAGTAACTCATAATGGCGATTTTTCAAATGGCATTACTTCAATTCAATGCATGTATGCACCAGAATTTACTGCACATTCGGAAGGAATGAGAATTAAAGTTGAATAAAAAAAATCTGAGATTAGAAGAATTATATAAAATATCAATAATTTTGTTTTTAAGCTTTTCAGGGGGAAAATTTGTAACAGTATTAATTTTATAAATAACATACATCATATCTGCTTGCTTATATAAAAAACAATTAAAAGCAAACTTTACTAAACTTCAAAAGTTTAGCAAGTGTATATTCGTTTTTCGATATTATCTTATCGTTGCATTAATCTGCTGTTGATAAGCTTTTACAAGATTATTCATTACTTTCTCAATTTCATTATCGGATAGTGTTTTTTCTTTATCCTGTAAAATATAGCTCACCGCATACGATTTTTTTCCTTTGGGTAATTTATCTCCTTCGTAAATATCAAATAAATTAACTTCTTTCAATAATTTCTTTTCTGTATCGAAAGCAATTTTTTCTATTTTTTCAAACTGAATATTTTCATCAAGTAACAATGCAAGGTCGCGTCTTACTTCAGGAAATCTGGGTAATTCATCAAATTCAGTTTTATTATTTTTTGCAAGTTCCAATAATTTATCCCATTTTATTTCGGCAAATAATACTTCATTCTTAATAGCAAAAATTTCGGTTATTTTTTTGCTTAATGTGCCAAATTCGGCAATTACAGATTCTTCCGGTTTCCCTTTAACTTTTATTATTGCCCGATTATTATAAATATCTGTTTTTGAATTTTTGATTTCAATTGAATATTCGGATAATCCGACACGTTTTAAAATATTAGTTACAATATTTTTTAAAAAATAAAAATCAACTTTTTCATAGGTTGTTTTCCAGTTTTCCCTTTGTTTTCTGCCTGTAATAAGAATCGAAAGATTTTTGAATTCGGAAAAATTTTCAGAAGTTTTTACTTTTTGATTTTTAAAATTATGATATGTTTTGCCGAATTCGTAAAATTTCAAATCCGGATTTTGCCTGTTCTGATTATATTCAATTGCTTCCAATCCGCTAAACAGCAATGTTTGCCTGAGAACATTCAATTCATTGCTTAATGGATTTTGAATAACAACATTATTTTCACTTTTTAGTGTTTCCTGTTTTTCAATATAACCGGCATTTGTAAGCGAATTACACATTATTTCATTAAACCCGTTTGATGAAAGATAATCCGAAATAACATTCTGCAATTTTTCTTTATCGGGTTTTTCAGAAAATGTCAAAGATGACCTCAAAAAATTTGGTAGTTCAATATTATTTAAACCGTAAATTCTCAATATTTCTTCGATTATATCAACTTCCCTCTGAACATCAACTCTGAAAAGAGGAACCGATAAAATCAACCCTTCATTATTTTCGGAAATTGTTTTTATATCAAGGTAAGAAAGAATATTTTTTATTAAGTTTTTATGGAGCATTTGCCCAACAAAATTTTCAAAAAACTTATATTTCAATTCAACTTTAAAATTTTCGATTTTTTTAGGATAAATATCAACAATATCTGAAGAGATTTTTCCACCCGCAAGTTCTTTCATAAGCAATATTGCCCGCTTAATTGCATATACCGTATTATTCGGGTCGGTGCCTTTTTCGAATCTGAATGCAGCATCGGTTCTTAAATTGTGAAGTTTTGATGTTTTGCGGATTGAAACCGGCTTAAAATATGCACTTTCAAGAAAAATATTTTTTGTTTTTCCAGTAATTCCCGAATGCAAACCGCCGTAAACTCCGCCAATACACATTGGTTCAGTTTCATTACATATCATCAAATCGTTTGCAGAAAGTTGTCTTTCAACTCCGTCGAGCGTTGTAAATTTTGTTCCTTCTGCAAGTTTTTTTATAATAACTTTATTTCCTTTTATCTCATCGGCATCGAAAGCGTGAAGCGGCTGTCCGAACTCATGTAAAATAAAGTTTGTTATATCAACAATATTATTTATAGGATTCAAGCCAATGGCTTTCATGTAATTTTTAAGCCATTCCGGTGATTCTTTTATCTCAACTCCGGTAATTGTTATTCCCGAATATCTCGGACATGCTTCGGTATCTTCGATAATTACTTCAATTTTTTTATCTTCATTATCAATTTTAAAATTTTCGACAGATGGATATTTTACATCGAAGCATTCAACATTTTTTGCATTTCTGAAATTTAAAGTTTTTAAAACCGCCGATAAATCACGAGCAACACCCATGTGTGAAGTTGCATCTGCGCGATTTGGAGTTAAGCCGATTTCAAAAGTTTCATCTTCGTAAACATTAAAATATTCTTTTGCAGGAGCACCAATTTTTGCAGAATGAGCAAGGACAATAATTCCCTCATGCGAATTTCCTGTTCCCAATTCATCTTCGGCGCAAATCATTCCTTCGGAAAGCTCACCTCTGATTTTTGATTTTCTAATTTCGAATTCTCCTTTCGGTGAAAATACTTTTGTGCCTTCCAAAGCAACTATAACCTTTTGTCCTGCTTCAACATTAGGAGCACCGCAAACAATACTTAAAAGATTTTCACTTCCAACATTTACTTTTGTTAAACTTAATTTGTCGGCATTCGGATGCTTTATTTTTTCAACTACTTCGCCAACTACAAAACCTTTCAATCCACCTTTTATTGATTCGTATTTTTCAATACCCTCAACTTCAAGTCCGCAGTCGGTAAGCAATTTAGCAACTTCTATTGCAGGTAAATTTATTTTTAAATATTGCTTAAGCCAGTTATAAGAGATTTTCATTTTAGTTTATATTTTAAAAAAAACATTTCACAAAAACATTCTGTGTCAATATTTAAATTTATTTTTTATGATTTTCTTCTTTGCTTCTTTGCGAGGAACTTTTTTATCTTTCAAAAACGCAGAGATGCAAAAATTTAAGCAAAGTTAAAAAAATGTGTTGTATTTTATATTTGATAATAAAAATAAAGAAATAGAGACAATTTTTTTAATTTTTACTCAGCTTATTCTGCTCCAATTCGGCTTATTTTTATTAATGTAAATAAAATGGTTTCTTATATTTTTGTTTTCTTCTTTTTCAAGCTGCGGGTCGGAAGATAGAATGTCGGATGCTATATTTCGTGAAATGCTTATTAACTTTTCATCTTTTATTAAATCTGCAATTTTTAAATCAACAATTCCGCTTTGTTGAGTTCCCGCCATATCGCCGGGACCGCGCAAACGCAAATCGGCTTCAGCAATTTCAAATCCGTCATTTGTGCTTGTCATAGTTTGCATACGGATTTTTGCTTCGTTCGTGAGTTTCGGAGAAGAAATTAAAATACAATATGATTGTTCTCCGCCTCTGCCAACTCTTCCTCTCAACTGGTGAAGCTGCGATAAGCCAAATCTTTCGGCGCTTTCAATAATCATGACTGTAGCATTAGGAACATCAATACCAACTTCTATTACAGTTGTTGCAACCATAATATTTGTTATGCCTTCGGCAAATCTTTGCATTTCTATTTCTTTATCCTTAGCTTTCATTTGCCCGTGAACACAGCTTACTCCGTATTTTGGCAATGGAAATTCTTTGAGTAAATTTTCATAACCATCCTGCAAATGTTTTAAGTCAAGTTTTTCAGATTCTTTAATTAGCGGATAAACCATATAAATCTGTCGCCCCTGATTTATTTGTTCACGCATGAATTTGTAAACCTTGAATTTTTCTACATCGTAAATGTGAATTGTTTTTATAAGCTTTCTGCCCGGAGGCATTTCGTCAATAACCGATTTATCAAGGTCGCCGTAAAATGTCATTGCGAGAGTGCGTGGAATAGGTGTTGCCGTCATCACAAGAATGTGTGGAGCAATTTCATTTTTCTTCCAAAGCTTTGAACGTTGCTCAACACCAAATTTATGTTGCTCGTCAATTACAACTAATCCGAGATTTTTAAATTGAACATTTTCTTCAATCAATGCATGCGTACCAAGTAATATTTGTAATTCACCGCAATTAAGTTTATCGAGAATTAATTTTCTTTCTGCTTTTTTTGTTGAGCCGGTGAGCAAAGCAATTTTAATATCAAGTCCATCTAGCATTTTTGAAATAGTTTCGAAATGCTGATTTGCCAATGTTTCGGTGGGTGCCATGAGGCATGTCTGAAAATTATTATCAAGGGCAATGAGCATTGTCATCAGTGCAACCAATGTTTTTCCGCTGCCAACATCGCCTTGCAGCAATCTGTTCATTTGCTTTGAAGAACCAATATCAGCGCGTATTTCTTTTATTACTCTTTTTTGTGCATTTGTTAATTCAAACGGAAGTTTTTCTTTATAAAATTTATTCAGATAATCGCCAACCTTAGCAAATACATGACCTTTGATATTTTTTTCCCTGTTTAATTTATATCTTAAAATACCAATCTGTATAAAAAACAATTCATCAAATTTTAATCTGAACTGAGCTTTTGCAAGTAAATCGGTATTTTCGGGAAAGTGAATATTTTTTATTGCTTCTTCTCTTGAAATTAATTTCAAATTTCCGATTATGGAATTATTTAATGTTTCAGGAAACTGGTTGTCGCAATTTGAAATTAAAGTTCTCATTAATTTCGAAATGCCTTTACTTTCGAGTCCTCTTGATTTTAATTTTTCTGTTGCGCTATAAACAGCTTGTAAAGACGATGATGGCAGGGCTTCATTTTTTTCAGATTCATACTCAATTTCGGGATGTGTAATATTAAATCTGTTTTTGAAAACAACAGGTTTTCCGAAAATTGTACATTCTTCATGAAGCTTCAAGCTTTTTGTTACCCATTTTACTCCCTGAAACCACACGAGTTCGATAAACCCTGTATCATCTTTAAATAATGCAACCAATCTTTGTGCATATTTTTTCCCGACAATTTCATAATCTTCAATACTACCCTTTATTTGAACGTAAGGTAAATCGGGTTTTAGTTCTTTTATTTTATAAAATTTTGTTCTGTCAACATAACGAAAAGGAAAATATGAAAGCAAATCTTCGAAAGTAAAAATTTTAAGTTCTTTTTTCAAAACATCGGCTCGCTGGGGTCCAACGCCTTTTAGATATTCTATCGGTGTTTCGAGAAAAGTGCGGAGCATTTTTGTTTAAAATAATTTCAACAAAGATAAAAAAGCTCTTCTAAATTATTTTAATTTGCTTATTAACAAATTATTTAATTTATTTGTATTATTGTTGATATTATTTTTCCTTAACCTGAATTTCTTTAGCTTTCTTTGAGTATTCTGCTGCTTTATCGGTTTTTCCGATTATCTGATAGGTCAATGCGAGATTACTGATAATACTAATATTTTCGGGAGCAACTTTCAATCCTTTTTCAAAAACCTCAATGGCCTTGTCATATTGCTTAGCCACACCGTAAGCTGTTCCCAGATTGTTGTATGATTCAATGTTGCTAAGGTCTAAATTCATTGCATTATTAAGATAATAAATGGACTTATTCATATCATTTTTGTATTTACCGTAAATAGTGCCGAGAATAAAATTAACATTTTGCATATTGGGATTTATTTTAAATGCCTTATCACAACATTGAAGAGCAAGTTCATAATACTTTGCTTTTTCATTTGCATCTTTAAGTTTTTCAGCTTTATTGTATAAGTCGCTTCCATAAGAACCATTGCTTTTTGCACTGTTGAATGATGTTTTAACATCCGTTTCAATCAAAACAGCACTGTTTTTCCACACCTGATTTCTTGTAATTGTTTTAAAAGAATATAAAAACAAAACCGGAACTAAAAATAAATACGGCATGCTGAAAATTGTTTTGAAAAAATTATTCGGTTTCATAGCTATTAAATATGCTATAATGAGAGTAAACCCAAGAGAAGCAGCGTAAAGAAACCTTTCGCACATAAAAGCTCCCACGGGGAAAAGAATATTTGAAGTCAATGATAAAGGTACAAGGTACAAAAAAATGCAATACGAAAAGAAATTTTTGCTTTTCAATCCCGTGAAAGCGAAAAAAAGAAGAGTCAGATAAATCAACAAAGACAATAGTACAGCAAAGTTAGACCATTCCATAATTGATATGTGATAAGGATAATAATCCCAGGTTAGAGGATGAGGATAAAATAAAAGCTTCAGATATAACCCGAGTGTGTAAGTGATTGTAGCATATTTCTGCGAAAAGTTCATAGCCCCGAAAGAATTATTCATTATGTCTTTTGTATTTGCTATAGATATTCCTGTTTTGGAAATTATCATTTGCCTTAGAATTATAAATGCAATAATTATAATAAATAAAGGAATTAAAGAAATGATAATTTTTTTCAGGGAATGATTTGTGAAGAAATAAAAAGACAAAGGGAAAATTACGATAAATACAATTGCAATTTCTTTTGAAATAAGAGCAAGGAAGAACAAAACAGAACTAAAAAACAAATGAATGATTTTTTTTGAATCAAGATGTTTCCATAAAAACCATAAAGTAAGCAATGAAAATAAAAGTGAAAAAATTTCATCGCGGCTTTTAATATTAGCTACAACTTCGGTATGAATGGGATGAGCAATGAACAGGATTGTAGCAATAAACGGAATGGTAGCATACCATTTCTGCTTGGGATATTTTTCCAAAAGTTTTGAAAGCAAAATAAAAATGAGAAGGCATGTTAATGAATAAAGAAGAATATTTATAAAATGGCTGATATGTGGATTTTTTCCAAAAAATTCATGTTCGATTGCAAAAGTGGCAATTGACAAAGGTCTATATCTTCCGCCGGAAACTGCATTCAGTAAATTTTCATTATTGCCTTTAAATGAATCGTAAGAAAAAATTTCCCTAATTCCGTCAATTCCTTTTTGTGTGAATTTGTTTTCTGTTATTACTATTGCATCATCGAGAGCATAATCGTTGAAAATTGTATTTCCGTATAAAATAAAAGAAAAGAAAATGATGATACCATAAATGTAAAACTTATTTACAGTTATATTTTTTTCTGTTTTAGTTTCCCTCAAAGTAACTACTTTTGGGGCTTTTCCTTTTGTCTGAAATTTTTTAGGATTTTTTTTATTTGGTTTGTTGTTTTGCATTTATAAATTGAATTCAGTTTATCAAAAATATTAAAATTACTTTTAAAAAATTATTTTATACCATCTTTTATTTTTTATTATAATTTTGCTTTTTACTTACGACTAATCACTAAATACTTTTTTATGAATGCAATGCCTTTGGTTATAGGAGCTGTGGTAATTTTTGTATTAGCTTATAGATTTTATTTTGCATTTATTTCAACAAAAGTTCTAGTTCTCGACAACTCTCGAATAACGCCTTCAAACCGGTTATATGACGGCCAAAATTATTATCCTATGAACAAATGGATTTTGTTCGGTCATCATTTTGCTGCAATTGCAGGAGCGGGTCCTTTGGTTGGTCCTGTTCTTGCTGCTCAATTTGGATATTTTCCAGGTTTCTTGTGGATGGTTGTTGGAGCAGTTATGGCAGGTGCAGTTCACGATTTTGTAATTCTCACAGCATCTGTCCGCCACAATGGAATGTCGCTTGCCGAAATTGCAAAGACAGAAATAAGCAAATTAAGCGGAACAACTGCTTCGGTTGCAATTTTAATAATAATAGTGGTAGCGCTTGCAGGACTCGGATTGGTAGTTGTAAATGCGCTTGCAGAAAGTTCATGGGGAACATTCACAATTGCCGCAACAATCCCTATTGCACTATTCATGGGTGTATGGATGTTTCAGTTCAGAAAAGGAAAAACTATTGAAGCAACAATAATCGGAGTTATTTTATTGACTGCTGCTGTTATTTATGGGCGCTACATTCCGCAATCTTCATTTGCTTCGTGGTTTAGTTTTGATAAAAAAACATTAACAATTTTAATCGCCATTTACGGTTTTTGTGCTTCTGTATTACCTGTGTGGTTGTTGCTTTCGCCGCGTGATTATCTGAGTTCAATAATGAAACTTAGCGTTATCGCTATGCTTGCGATAGGAATTATAGTTGTTGCTCCTGAACTGAGAATGCCTGCTTTTACGCATTTTACAGGCGGCGGCGGACCTATTATTCCCGGAACTTTATTTCCTTATCTTTTTATAACAATTGCCTGCGGAGCAATTTCGGGCTTTCATTCTCTTGTTAGCTCGGGAACCACTCCGAAAATGCTCATGCAGGAATCGCATATAAAATTTATTGCTGTTGGTTCAATGCTTTCAGAAGGAATTGTGAGTATTTTAGCATTGATTGCTGCATCGAGTTTATTTCCTCTTGATTATTTTCAGATAAATGTTCCGGTTGAAAAATTTAATGCTATTCTTCCTCAACTCAAAGCAATGGGATTTGTTGATTCGAATATCAGCCAACTTTCTGCTGAAGTGGGAGAAAAAATTGTCGGGAGAACAGGAGGTGCAGTTTCACTTGCAGTTGGCATGGCACAAATATTTTCTTCAATTCCAGGATTTAAAAGTTTAATGTCTTACTGGTATCATTTTGCAATTATGTTCGAAGCACTGTTTATTTTAACCACAATTGATGCAGGAACCAGAATAGGAAGATTTGTTTTGCAGGAATCGCTCGGTAAAGTTTATAAACCGTTTTCAAAAACAAACTGGCTGCCCGGAAATATTATTGCAAGTTTAGTTATAGTTTTTGCATGGGGATATTTTATTTATACAGGGACCGTGGCAACAATATGGCCCATGTTCGGAACAGCAAACCAATTACTCGCTACAATTGCTCTGGCAATTGGAACATCTTATATTATTAATAACGGAAAAAGAAAATATGCTTTTATTACAATTGTTCCAATGATTTTTGTAGGAATAACGACTCTTACGGCAGGATTCACAAATATTAAAAATATATATTTTCCACAAATTACTGCAACAGGAACAAAAGTACAGGGAATAATAAATTTTTCATTAACACTTATAATAATGATTTGTGTTACGGTTATTTTGATTGATGCGGTGCCAAGGTGGGTAAAAAGAAAAAACAAGTCAGAAATATCAGAAACTGATTGTGGAATAAATTAAAATTGTATTTTGACACTGGAATGTAGACCTCAAAGGTTTTGAAAGCCGTTGAGGTCTTATTTTTAAAATTTCCCGAACTTTATTGTAAATCCTGTTGTCAGTCCATCTAAAACTTGTCGAGGAGTATTGATTAAATTTATTGAAGAAGTATAACGATATGTTGCCCCCAAAGATAATCTTATACATTTTACCAGATTAAGTTCGAGTTCTATGCCGGGTTCAACAATTAAAAAAGCATCGGCATCTTTTACATAATAATCATTATCGTGGCTTGAATAAGAATTATCAATATATGAAATTCCTCCTGCACCAATTAATACAGGAACAGAAATATGAACAGGAAATTTCGGCAGAAAAATAGTTTCAAATAAAAGTCCTCCATAACCGCCGGCAAGATTATTACTGTTGAAATTATTATAAAATTTATAATCATTTACAAAACCGCTACCGGCAAAACCAATACAAAATGAATGATTTATAATCCACGCAAGACGCATGCCTGCTGACAAAGCATCTTTGTTGTTGATTTGCGAATATCCAAATGATATTCCGCCGTAACCGCCGTGTTTTATCTTTCCTTTAAAAATTGTTTTTATTTCGTCATTGTTTTTTTTGGCAGTGTCGGCATTTTGCCCCTGCATATTTGCTGTACATATTGCAACAGCAAATAAGATTAATAATAAATGTTTCATTTTAGTGAAGTTTAGTTAATATTAAAAATTATATTTTGCAGTAACTCCGAAATCAAATAATCGTAAAGAGAATATTTTTCTTCCCAATAAGTCCACGTACGGTTTATACTCCGCCCCCAATGAAAACGGATATTTGAAAAAGCGGTATTCCAAACCAATAACGGCATCTGCACCAATTAAAGGAGCGCAATAATTTACAGAACGAAATTCGTTATTTCTATATTTTTCCCATGAAACAAAACCTGCATGAGCTCCTATTCCGGTGTAAAAAAACAAATGGTCGGAATAGCTTAACAATACAGGAATTACCTTTTCTTTCAGAATTACAATTCGTATTTCGTTATGACTTAATTTCAAAATTGCACCAATAGAAATACTTTCATCAAGATTGTAATTATAGGTGAAGCCAAATGTTTCTCCTCCGCGAAAACCTATTGCTCTTTCTTTATTCTGAGCAGAAATATTTGCAATAATTATTAATGATGCGAATAATAAAATGAATTTCCTCATAATGATTTTATTAATGATGAATTACTTTTCCCGAACCTTTTATATGGGTTTCAACAGCCGGATTACCATAATAATGTAAATTGCCGCTTCCCGATATATCAACACTGATATATTTTTCAACCGATGCATAAATATTTCCCGAACCGTCAATATCGGCATAGCATGAATTTTGTGAAAGCAGATAACTGTTAATATTTCCTGAACCCGAAATATCAAAGTTCGTTTTATCGGAAGTTCCCGAAATATTTATTTCACCCGAGCCGGAAATATATGCATTTATTGTTCCGCATTTTGCCGCCAGATTAATGTTTCCGGAGCCCGATAATTTTATATTAATTTCATTGGCTTTTAAAGTATCAGCTTTAATTTTTCCCGAACCGGAAAGATGTAAACCACTAATTTGCGGACTTCTCACATTAATTATTATCCTGTAATGATTTTTTATGTTTTTGTTTCGCTTAGTTCTTACTATTAATTTATTGTTAGAAACATAAGTTTCAATAAAAGGCAGAAGATTTTCTTCGGCTTCAACGCTGAGTTCTTTTGTTGAATCATTGACAACCGCTACATCAAAATCTCCTTCTGAAACAATTTCATTGAACTCCGAAACATTGCGGGTTTGAGTTATTACATGATGATTTCCTTCTATTTGCCAAAACTTGTGGCAGGAAGTAAATAATCCGAAAAAGAAAAATGCTGCGGCTGTTGTTAGTATTTTTGTCCTCATAGTAAAATGTTTTGAAATTTTAATATAAAGACAAGTGATTTTTTTAAAGGTTGGAAAAATTGGGGAAAAATTTTAAAAATATACCACAGATTATTCGCTTAATTTTTATTAAAGGATGCTCATGAGAACGCTTCGCTTAGTTCACAAATTAATTTATCTGAATTTCACAACAACACTTCCATTAGAAGCATTAATCTGAACTTCGGGCAGTGATTGCTGGCTTTGTCCGATTGTACCTGCAACTTTGTACTCTTCATTTTCTTTATCAATAAAAATTTTTTCAAGCGAATTGAAAGTTTCGGGCAATGAGGTTAATGTTTTTTTAGTTGTTAAACTAAATGTAAATGACGATTCTTTGTTGAATGATAAATTTATATCGGAATAAGTTGGAATAAGATTAACATATTTAAAACCGTTTTCAACAGCATCAATTTTTAAACTTCCGTATTTACTTTTTGAGAAAATACTTTTTTTCAATTGCGAAATAATTAAATATGAAAAATCAGCACCGGAATTTATTACGTTGGCAGTGTCAATATAATATTTATCTCTTTTTGAATTTATTTCAATTTCGTTCACTTTCTTTATTTCAATTTTTGATGATTTGCTTTCAATGCTTAATTTATTTGCTGACAACAAATCAAATTCGGAATAATTGAAAACAAGTTTTGCATTTTTCATATTACTTATGCTGCAATTGCCGAATTCGAGATTTAATTTTGTTTCACCGAAAAGATTATTTGCCTTGAAATCCCCGTTTGATATTGATATGTCGAGGTTACCGTTGAGATTTGTTGTATAAATATTTCCGAATTTATTTTCAAGGGAAAGCGATATTTTTTCGGGTATATGTATAGTCCAGTTGATTTCAACTTTATTGCCTCCGCTTATGCTTGTTGTTGCCATATCTGAGAAATCGGCTAAAGCGGTTCCCTTAAAATCGTTGAAAACAAGTTTTGCAATAATGTAATATTGGGAATTTGTAAAATTCACATCAACATTGTTCAATATTTTTTCAACTTTATCTGGCCTGGCAATTGCTTTAATGTCAATTTCTATCCGAACCGAATCTTTTTCCCAAGTAATTACATTTATATTCCCATATTTATTTGCAATTTGAACATTTGTTTCGGAAAATGCTTTATAAACATTAGAAATATATTTATGCTTTTCTGATGGTTGTGCTTTTATTACCAAAGAAATTCCAAATATAAAAGCAGTAATTAATGCAAATTTATATTTTATATTCTTTCTCATTTTTTTGTTTGTTTTTGTTTTTAAGTTGTTCTAAAATATTTTCAAGTACATCAAGTTTTATGCGATAATTCTGTATCATTGCTTCAATAATTTCCTCATTGTTTACATTGTCTTTTAGGTCTTTCCGAAGTTCTTTAAGGTTTTTATCGAGAATCGAAAATTCCACATTGATTTCATTTTTTGTGTCAAATCCGGCATTTGCAAAATGAAAAATTTCATTTTTTTTGTTTTCAATGAGATAAGAATAATATCCGTTTACTTCTTCAATTTGTTTTTCAACAATATTTTCGGAAGATTTTTTATTTATTACTTTTCTTTTGCTTTGCGCAAAACTTCTTTTAGTTACAGTGTTTTGTGTTACTTCTTTTTTCGGTTCTTCAATTGTGTTTTTTATAACTGGTTTTGAAATGTCCTTGACAGGTTTGTTATTTTTCACTGCTACGATTGTTTGTTGCGGCTTGTTATCATAATATCTATGAAAATAATATGACATAACAAATATCAAAACTGCCGCTGCTGCTTTCCACAAAATGCCGAGCCAGTTTATTCTTTTTTGTTTTTTTTGCTCAATATTTTTTTCAATGCGGCTCCAGACATCTGATGAAGGTGTCTTATCATCAAATTCGCGGCGGTTGTCGCTGATGAATTTTTCTAATTTATCGGGTTGCATAATTATTTTTAATTAACATTTCTTTTATCAATTGTTTTGCTCTCATATATTGTGTTTTCGATGTTGATTCGCTTATTTTTAAAATCCTTGCTATTTCCTGATGGTCGTATCCTTCAAAGCTGTACAGAGAAAAAACTACTCTGCATCCTTCGGGCAATTGCTCCGTTGCCTCTTTCACTTTTGCTACACTCATTTTTAATTCTTCTTCATTTATTGCTCCATTTTCTTCTGCGAAATCATAATTTTCTATGTCAATGAATTCAAAATTTGTTTTTGTTTTATTAAGTTCGTTCAAACATTTGTTCACTGCTATCTGCTTTAGCCATGCTCCGAATGTTGATTCATAACGGAATAAATCAAGTTTGGTAAATGCATCAATAAATGTGTCTTGCAGTATGTCTTCTGCAACATTTCTATTGTTTAATAACCGGTAGCAAATATTATACATGGCTTTAGAGTATAGCTTATAAAGCTCGTACTGTGCGACTCTTATTCCGTTTTTGCTTTGCTCAATAAGCTCGCGATGAATATCTACCGATACATTATCCAAATTTGTTCTGTCAATTTGCAAATTCAATAATAAAGACAAGTGAAAATTTAAAAGGTTGTAATTATAGGAAATTTTTTTGAAAGAAGTTGGAATTATAGAAACAAAAGAGATTGTGTTTTCTTTGTGTTCCTTTGTGGTTAAATATTTTTTTTAACTTAACCACAAAGTACTCAAAGAAATTTTGAAAAAGCGGCAAAAAAATTAATCCAGCAAATGCACTACCAATCCGCTTCTTAATTTTGGTTCGAACCATGTAGTTTTTGGTGGCATTATATTTCCTGTGTCGGCAATATTGAATAATTGCTGAATCGGAACAGGATAAAGAGCAAAAGCAACTTTCATTTCGCCGCTGTCAACGCGTTTTTTTAATTCACCCAGTCCTCTTATTCCACCAATAAAATCAATTCTTTTATCAGTTCTCAAATCTTTTATTCCAAAAATATTATCAAGAACAAGGTTTGATAGTATTGTAACATCAAGTCCTCCGATGGGGTCGTTATCGTTGTATGTCCCGGGCTTTGCAGTCAATGAATACCATTTACCGTCAATATACATGCTGAAATTGTGCATTTTATTCGGCTTGTAAATTTCAGTTCCTTTTTCCTGAACATCAAAAGATTTACTGAGTTTTTCAAACAATTCGGCTTTCGATAATCCGTTCAAATCCTTCATAACACGATTATAATCTATAATATGCAGTTGATTTCCGGGAAATATTACAGCGAGGAAAAAATTATATTCTTCTTTTCCTGTGTGGTTCGGATTTTTCTGTTTTTTTTCATTTCCTACAAGTGCTGCGGCAGCAGTGCGATGATGACCGTCGGCAACATAAAGAGAAGGAATTTTTGCAAACAACTCGATAAGTTTGTTTATGATTTTATCATCTTTTATAACCCAAAAATGATGTCCGAAGCCGTCATCTGCCACAAAATCATATTCTGGCTTCTGATTTTTTACAACATCGGCAACTATTTCATCAACTTCTTTAACGGCAGGATAAGTAAAGAAAACGGGCTCTATATTTGCATTATTCACACGAACATGTTTCATGCGGTCTTCTTCTTTATCTTTTCTTGTTAGCTCATGTTTTTTTATAATGTTATTCAGATAATCTGTAACACCTGCACAGCCAACGATTCCGTATTGTGTTCTGCCTTCCATTGTTTGCGCATAAATGTAAAGACAATCTTTTTCGTCGGGAGCAAGCCATCCGTTTTCTCTGAACATATCGAAATTTTTTCTTGCTTTTTCATAAACCTGCGGTTCGTGCTCATCAACATTTTCTCCCAAGTCAATTTCGGGTTTTGTAATATGAAGCAGCGAATATTTGTTTCCTTTCGCTTCAATTCTTGCTTCATTTGAACTCAGCACATCATACGGGCGTGCTGCAATTTCCTTTACAATTTCTTTCGGCGGACGTAGTCCTTTGAATGCTTTTAATATTGCCATAGTTTAATTTAGGATTTAGGATTTTCGATTTGGGATTTTAAAAAAAATTGTTTAAAGTTTAAGGTTTAACGTTTAAAGTTAAAGCCACTATTAACAATTAACTTATTTATTCACCTGAAAAGTTTTGTCGCCGTTCTTTATGAATTTTACAATTTGATTTGCGGCAGCAAGACCTGCATTAACATTTGCTTCAGACGTTTCTGCTCCTTGTTTTTTAGGAGTTGAATAATAGCGGTTTTCAAATTGCAACAGGTCAGCATGACAGTCGGGAGCTATGTCGGAAACATACTTGAAATCCTGTCTTTCAGCAAAAATCTTTTTCAAATCATCTTCGTTAATAACTTCTTTTCTCGCAGTGTTCACAAGTGTTGCATTCTTTGGCATTTTTGAAAGAAGTGCATAATTTATTGATTTTTTTGTTTTATCATTTGCAGGAATATGCAATGAAACATACTGACAAGTGCTGTAAAGTTCTTCAACGGAATTTACAACTTTCACACCGTCTTTAGTAATTGCTTCTTTCGGTACGAAAGGGTCGAAAGCATAAACATCCATGCCAAATCCTTTTGCAATAGTTGCAACTGCTTTTCCAACGTAACCATAAGCTTGCAAGCCAAGTTTCTTGCCTTTTAATTCTGTTCCCGAAATTCCTTTAAAACATCCTCTTGCCATGAAAGCCATCATTCCGAGCGCTAATTCGGCAACGGCATTTGAATTTTGTCCGGGAGTGTTCATTGCCACTATTCCTTTTTCGGTAGCTGCAGCAAGGTCAATATTATCAAATCCTGCACCTGCACGAACAATAATCTTGAGATTTTTCCCTGCTTCAATAACCTGCCGCGTTGCTTTGTCGCTTCTGATAATTAGTCCATCAACATCGGCAGCCGCTTTTATCAAATCATTTGGGTCGGTGTATTTTTCCAGAAGAACGGTTTCAAAACCTGCTTCTGTGAATATTTTTTTAATACCATCAACTGCTGCTGCAGCAAATGGCTTTTCTGTTGCTATTAATACTTTTGTCATTGTTTATTTAATTTTTAAGTTTATAAAATATGTTTGGTGTATGGTGCCAGGAGCCGGGAGATTATTTTTTCAAACTTGTGATTAATCCACTAATCATTTTAGAAATTAAAATTAATTGATTCCTTAATATAATTTCTATTTCCTCATTAATATATTTTCTTCGCTTAGCTATTGAAACACAAACAATACATTCGCGAACCGAAGATTTTGCAATATTCAAATATCTTATAAATAATGGTACCGTATTTCCAGAACCTTCAGCTATATTCAACGATATAGATTGAGCAGCTCTAATAAATTGATTTGTTAATGCAAAATTTTCCATTTTAGGAAAAGTATCAGAAGTTTTATAAACTAAGTCTAAAAACGCTAATGATTTTTGATAAACATTAAGTTTCTCAAAATTGAATATTTCATCTTTACTTACTACAAAACTCCCAACACCTGACTCCATACTCATGACTATTTTGCATATTTCACTTCAAATTCTTTCATCAGGTTAACTAATGCCTGAACGCTTTCAATAGGAAGTGCATTGTATGTTGAAGCTCTGAATCCGCCAACTGAACGGTGTCCTTTGATGCCTATCATACTGTTAGCTTTTGCTAAATTCATGAATTCTTCTTCTAACTCTTTGTATCCTTCTCTCATTACAAAGCAAATGTTCATTAGTGAACGTGAATCTTTTTCAACAGTGCCAACAAAAACTTTGCTGTTGTCCATTGCATCATAAAGAAGTTTTGCTTTTGCTTTATTCATTTCTTCAATTTTCTTAACGCCGCCAAGTCCTTTTATCCATTTCAATGTTTCGAGAACAGTGAATATAGGCAAACAAGGAGGAGTGTTGAACATCGAACCTTCTTTAATATGTGTTCTGTAATCAAGCATTGTCGGTATAGTTCTTTCAACTTTGCCAAGAATACTTTCTTTAACAATAACGAAAGTAACACCTGCAGGACCTAAATTTTTTTGTGCTCCGCCGTATATAAGTGAATATTTTGATACATCAACAGGACGGCTTAAAATATCGGACGACATGTCGGCAACTAATGGAACCGGACTGTTAAAGTCCTCGCGGATTTCCGAGCCGTAAATTGTATTGTTTGTTGTGATGTGAAAATAATCAACATCTGTAGGTATTGTAAAACCTTTTGGAATATATGAATAATTTTTGTCTTTTGAAGAAGCCACAACGTTGACTTCGCCGAAAAGTTTTGCTTCTTTTAATGCTTTGCTTGCCCACACGCCTGTATCAAGGTAAGCAGATTTTTTATTCATAAGATTGAAAGGAACCGTACAGAATTGCATGCTTGCTCCACCACCTAAAAATAATATCTGATAACCTTCAGGAACTCCAATTAATTCTTTAAATAATGAAGATGCTTCGTTAATAATTGCTTCGAAATCTTTGCTTCTGTGCGAGATTTCTAAAATTGACATTCCTATGCCATTAAGGTCTAATACTGCTTTTGCAGTGTTTTCAATTGCAATCCTTGGAAGAATCGAAGGACCTGCATTAAAATTATGAACTTTTTTCATGGTTTTGTTTTTAAATTTCGTTTATAATTAGTACTTAATCATTGAATTTTGCTGCAATTTGCAAAAATATTTTGAATTAAAAAAACAAATTTGAAAATTTTGCTATGCCCTGTAATTGAAGCATAGTAAGTATAAGAATAATACTTATTTTTTCAGCAGAAAACCAAAATATATTAAAAATTTTATTTCGGTTTTTACGACATTTTATAATTGACATAACTATAGAAGTGTCTGTCCATAAAAAGTCGAGAGTTTCGTTCAGAATGTCCGATGACTATTAACTTTTATTCCTTTCTCCAAATATGGCTGTTCCTATTCGAACCATTGTGCTTCCTTCTTCTATTGCAATTTGAAAATCATCGGACATTCCTGCTGAAATTTCTTTGAAATGATTGCTGTTGGCAAAATATGAAGTTTTTAGATTATCGAAATATCTTTTTAGTTCTTTAAATTCTTTTTGTATTAAATCTTTATCGCTTGTGAAGGTTGCCATTCCCATCACTCCTGTTAATCTTATATTTTTTGATTCACGATATGCCATAGATGACAAGAGTTCTTCCACTTCATAATAATTGAATCCGAATTTGGTGTCTTCGGTTGCAATGTGGAATTGAAGAAGACAATCAATAATGCGGTTATTTTTTTTGGCTTCTTTATCTACTTCGAACAGTAACTTCATACTATCTATGCCATGAATTAAGTTAACAAAAGGAGCAATTTGTTTAACTTTGTTGGTTTGAAGATGACCTATAAAATGCCATTCTATATCCTGAGGTAATTGTGTGTGTTTTTCAACCAATTCCTGAACTTTATTTTCACCAAAAATTTTATGTCCCGAATCATAAACTTCAGTAATTTCTTTTATTGATTTTGTTTTTGAAACCACAATTAATTTAACATTTCCGGGAATTTGTAATTTCAGATTGGTTAAATTTTCTTTTATTGACATAAACTTATTTAATGGGAAAAACAAAATTAAAAAAAATAAAATAAGATGGAAAAAAATTGCTTCAAATGCTTTTATTTACTTTATAGTTATGATAAAATTTTAACCACAAAGGGCACAAAGTATTCACAAAGGAACACAAAGAAAAACAATAATATTTGTTTTTAAATAATTTCTTTGAATTTGATAATAAATAAAAAAAGGCTACTTTTTTAAGAGCAGCCTTTTATATTATTTTGAAAGATTTTATTGAGCAATTAATTGCTTTGTAATTCTTCCGTATTCTGTGCCAATTGAGTAAACATACATTCCTTTGCCATATTTGGCCAAATCTAAATCAAAGGAATACCTACCCGCACTTCTGTTGCTTTCAGAACTTGAATAAATTAACTTTCCTGTTGCATCATATAAATCAAAATTTACATATTCTGTATTCTTTGATAATTCATAAACTATTTTTGTTGAGCTTACAGTTGGGTTAGGATAAGTATTTAATTTTAATCCCTGGAAATAACCGTCGGTTTGAATATTTGATGTTTGATTTATAATTACATCAATAGCCAATTCCCATGCATTAGGAGAATTAAACAAACCGGTAAATGACCACCATGTTGAACTATAATAAGCACCAGCCGAATCAGCATAATAATTTTTACAAGTTGTTGATTCAAGAAGTTTATTTTTTGAAGACCTAACAGCAGCGGTATCAGTAGCAGTGGGAGCACAAAAAACTACCGCAAATGACGTTGCTGACCCTAATGCAACCGGGGTTGAAAATGTAAATAATGTTTTATTTGGAATGTCAGTAAGGTTTTTAGCTAAAATTGCAGTGCTTGTGCCTAATGCACTTCCTGTTGGTTTCTTTCCTGCTGTTACATTATATATTTTCATATATGTATTTGAATTTCCTTGTCCCGAAGGGTTTTTTGTGTAAAAGAAGCCTAATGCACCTGTTACTTCGTTTGTACCACTTAAGCCGGAAATACTCTGAAATAATTGGTTGTAATAAGGATTGTTTCCTGTAACAAAGCCGCCTCCAACTACACCTTGAACCCATAATGAGTCAGCACAAGTTGCCTGGCTGAAATAAGCTGCATGAATAGTATCAACTAATCTCTGTGCGGGCTGAATAATACTGCTGTTAACCTTTGCATCTCCATTTGGAGTAGCAATAATTTGCGCATTTATACTGAAACAAAATGCAGCAAACAACACTGTAAACGTAAATTTTTTCATGATTTTTAAAATTTTAGTTAATAATTTATTATAAGTAAGATTTGCCAAAATTATATAAATTTTTAATAAAAAAAATTTTTTAAAGGAAAATTAACAAAAATTTTAATAGTTTTTATTGGTTGGAACAAGTACAAACCAGATTTCTGTCGCCAAAAGCATCGTCAATGCGGCTTACGACAGTCCAATATTTGTCGTTGTGTAAACCTTTAACCGGAAATGCTGCTTTTTCTCTGCTGTATTTGTGATTCCATTCGGAGTTTGCAACAACATTTACGGTGTGCGGTGAGTTTTTAATTACATTATCTGTAATGTCAGCGGTGCCTTTTTCAATTTCGTCAATTTCATTTCTTATCGAGAGCATTGCTTCGCAAAATCTGTCAAGTTCGGCTAATGGCTCACTTTCGGTTGGCTCAACCATTAATGTTCCGTGAACAGGAAATGCAACTGTGGGAGCATGAAAGCCATAGTCCATAAGCCGTTTGGCAATATCAATCGCTTCAATGTGTCCGTCTTTTTTAAAAGAGTTGCAGTCGAGAATCATTTCATGAGCCACTCTGCCTTTTGTTCCGGTGTAAAGAATCGGATAATATTTTTCAAGTTTTGATTTTATATAATTTGCATTCAGTATTGCATACTTTGTGGCTTCTGTTAATCCTTTGCCGCCCATCATCTTTATATAGGCATAAGAAATTGTCAAAACTAATGCACTTCCATAAGGAGAAGCCGAAACGGCATGTCCTTTTTCACCACCTACTTTAACTACCGAATGTGATGGTAAAAATTCAACTAAATGTTTTGCAACACCGATAGGACCAACACCGGGACCGCCTCCGCCATGAGGTATTGCAAATGTTTTATGCAGATTCAAATGGCAAACGTCGGCGCCAATAGTTGCCGGACTTGTCAGTCCAACCTGTGCGTTCATATTAGCTCCGTCCATATAAACCTGTCCGCCATTCTGGTGAATGATATTATTTATTTCAATTATGCTTTCTTCAAAAACACCATGTGTTGAAGGATAGGTTACCATTAGCGCAGCAAGATTATCTTTATGTTTTGTTGCTTGTTCCTTCAAATCGTTTGTATCAATATTTCCCTGAGCATCGCATTTTACAACTACTACCTGCATTCCTGCCATAACAGCACTTGCAGGATTTGTTCCATGAGCCGATGCGGGAATTAATACTATATTTCTGTTACTTTGTCCTTTTGCCTTGAGGTAATGGCGGATAACCATCAATCCTGCATATTCGCCCTGCGCACCCGAATTAGGCTGCAAGGAAATAGCTGCAAAACCTGTAATTTCGCATAAATCTTTTTCCAGTTCTTTTATTAAAATATTATACCCTTCGGTTTGTTCTGCGGGAGCAAACGGATGAACATTACCGAATTCATCCCAGCTTAATGCGAGCATTTCTGTTGCAGCATTAAGTTTCATTGTGCATGAACCAAGTGGTATCATTGTTCTGTTTAACGCCAAATCTTTATTTTCGAGTTTTTTGATATACCTCATCATTTCGGTTTCGGAATGAAATGAATTGAAAACTTCATTTTCAAGGAAAGAGCTTTTTCTGATAAGTTCATTTGGCAATGTTTCTTTAACCGAATTGAGCATGCTGCACTCAATTTTTGAAGGAGTTCTTTTTGCTGATTTTGCAAAAATTTCAATTAATGTATTTATCTCTTCTGCTGTTGTGGCTTCATCCAAGCTGAGCCATATTGTTTTTTCATCAGCATAATAAAGATTTATTTTTTGAGCTAGAGCATTCTTTTTTATTTCATCAGCGGAAACACCTGAAGGCATGGTTATTCGCAAAGTATCGAAGAAATCTTCATTTTCCTGAGTGTAACCAAGTTTTGTAATTTCGGAATTTAAAAGAGAAGTTTTTTTATGAATTTTTTCGGCAATTTTTTTAATACCGCATTTGCCATGATAAACTGCATACATTCCAGCCATAACTGCAAGCAGAACCTGTGAAGTACAAATGTTCGATGTTGCTTTTTCGCGTTTTATGTGTTGCTCTCTTGTCTGGATAGCCATACGAAATGCCTTGTTTCCCTGTGCATCAACCGAAATACCGATAATTCTTCCGGGAATGCTTCGTTTAAACTCTTCTTTTGTTGCAAAATAAGCAGCAGATGGGCCACCGTAACTAAGCGGTATTCCTAATCTCTGAGTAGAGCCGACAGCAACATCAGCGCCAAATTCGGCAGGTGGAGTTAATAATGCCAAGCTCAAAATATCGGCAACTACAACTACAGGGCAATTTCCTGTATGTGATTTTTTTACAAATTCAGTGTAATCATAAATCTCACCGTGACCTGCGGGGTATTGAACTATTGAGCCAAAAGTTTTTTCATCAAATTTAAATTCATCGTGGCAACCGATTAATAGTTCTATTCCCATTGGTTCTGCTCTTGTTTTCAGAACATCTATTGTTTGAGGGAATAATCTGCGTGAAACAAAAAATTTGTTTGCATTTTTTTTAACAGCATCGCGTGAACGTGAATTGAAAAGCATGAGCATTGCTTCGGCAGCGGCAGTGGCTTCATCCAGAAGAGAAGCATTTGCAATCGGAAAGCCGGTTAAATCGGATATTACTGTTTGAAAATTAAGAACTGCCTCAAGTCGTCCCTGCGAAATTTCTGCCTGATAGGGAGTGTAAGCAGTGTACCAACCCGGGTTTTCAAAAATATTTCTTAAAATCACATTTGGTGTAATTGTACTGTAATAGCCCATGCCAATGAATGTTCTGAATTTTTTATTCTTTGAAGCAATCTCTTTAATGTGCTTCATGTATTGAAATTCCGACATTCCTTCGGGAAGATTTAATGGTTGTTTTAATCTTATTGATGCTGGAACTGTTTCATCTATCAGCCCATCAATTGAGGAAGTCCCGATAACTTTAAGCATTTTTTCAACTTCGCTTTGTCGGGGACCGTTATGTCTTTTTACAAATTCGTCTTTTCCCATTGTTATCTGTATTTTGAGTTAATAATTTTTTTAATTTATATAAAGAAATGCAAATTTAGAAATTAAGGTATATTATCAAAAAAAATTATGGAAATTATTTTGGGGTTAAATATAGTTCAAAAAAAAGAAGTATTTTGATTTTTTTCAATTCATTTAAACTGAAAAATCAATTGTTATTTTTTCATTAATTATTATCTTTTCTAATGTATCGTTCAACTTTGTCTTCAATTTTCTCAATAAGATTTCGAGTTGGACTAATCCTCCTTTATTCAAATACAAGTCCGGCTTGTCAAAAATTATTGATAACTCTTTATTTAAGTTTGTTTCGTTGTTATAAAGATTAACAATTTTAGATTTTATTTTTTTATCAAAGTTGGGAAATGGAATAGTGAAAAATTGACTTGCTTTTAATTCTTTCATTTTTGAACCTACACACATAAATGAGCAATATTTTCTCATAATATCAGTGTTCATAAAGCAAGTCATAAAAATCAAATCTTCATTTGTATAGTTAAACACTCTATAAATTCCTTGGTTATGATGTCCTGTTCCATAAACGCTAATATCGTAATAGGCAGCAATGCCCACATATTCGCCCCTTCCACCTCTTGATGTACGATTAATTAAAAGCATTGCATTTTGATTTAGATTATTTTCACCGAGCATACTTATTCTTTCATCAACCATAAGATAACCAATATCTGAACAGTTTGTTGGTGTTACCCAACGATATTTAAGTGTAGAATCTGTTCCTATATGTCGAATTTCCGGAGTATTTCCACTTCTAAAATTATCTGTATTCAAAAAGAAAAAACCATCAACATAATTTTTAATGAGAAAATCAATTTTTTTGAATGTTTCAGAGTAAATGCCTGTATCTAACCTTTTACTTTCTTTTAAGTTATTAAAAAAAGGTTGTTCAAAATTGAATTTATTTTTTTTCTGACCATTATTTAATTCCGTAATGATGATGTCATTAATTAATCGGAATTTATTTTTTATTGCTACTTCAAACTCAATTATTAATTTCATTATTGCTTCAACGTAAGCAATAATATTTTTTTCGTTTGTGTTTGGTAATGGAATTTTGCAATCTAAAAATTTTGTTCCTGCATGTCTGATAGTTGCACCTTTCGGAACGATCATATCTAATTGATTTCTGAAAAACGAATGTTTAATAAAAGCTAAAAGATAATATTTCCTGTTTTCAATCGGCAATCTATAAAGGGCTCCCGAAGGCATATAGTTCAAGTAATTTTTATCTAATATTATTATTTCTCCAATATTGCTGTCTTTGGAAATTAGAATATCACCTTTTTTTAAGTTATAATTTTTAAATGCTTTCGGATGTATGCTTTCAATGCTTTCATTTGATATTTCAGGAAGGAATGTGTGGTTTTGAAGCGCTTTAGTTCGGATAAAAAAATAATTGGAATTTTTAACATAATTCAATGAACCTACCTCAAAACCCAAATCCTTTTTTTCTAAATTTCTTGATAGAAAATCAAAAACTTTAAGTGAATTATTATTTTGAGAAATAGATTTCCTGTGTAATGATGGAGAAAGTTTAAAATTGCTTGCTATTGTACTTTTATATTTTATTATAATTGGATTCATATTCATTTTACCTTTACAAAAAGGTCTTTAAGTGTTTCTTCCTGACTTAAACACCACTTACGAAAATCAGCAATGGTTTTAGTAAAATCTTCTAAAAGAACCGGACTACCGTCTTCGTCAATTTCAATATCAAAAGTTTCTAAATTCCTTTTGTAAACAGGTTCAAATCCCTTCACTCTTTCAACAGTTTTTACTTCATATCCAACATTTATAATTTCATTCATAAAAATTTGATAATTGGCTTTTTGTAATTTTTCCAATTCTTTATTTTGAGGTTTATAAGCAACAATGATTGTTGTATTAACTCCTGTTTCTGCGAAAACATTTGCAGGCATATCAAAACAAGCAACTATTCGCATTTTCCCCATTAACCATTCTCTTGCTTTTTCAAATTCATCAATAGATGCAATGGAATTTGAAAGAACAATTCCTAATCTACCGTTATCTTTAAGAATACGATAAGCATTTTCTAAAAATACCAATCCTAAATCAATACTATTACCAGTTCTTCCAATATGCCAAAGTTCATACATCTCAATAATTTCTTTATCTGTCTGGTATGTGGGTTCAAATTTTCTTCCCTTTCCAAAAGGCGGATTTGTTAATACAACATCAAATTTTTTCAGTTTTGTTTGGTCTTTCCAATTATCCCAGTTACCACAACTGTGAATTTTTGGATTTAGTTCTACCAATTCATTTCTGTCATCAAATTTCCAAGTAATAGAACCTTTGTCTGCTTTATATTTTAAGATAGCATTCCCATCTCCATTTAAAAGCATATTCAATTGAGCAAGCATTATCATTTGTTCATCATTGTCGATACCATAAATATTTTTATCATCCAATTTTGAATTTGAATTAACATAGGCAATTGAAAGGAAGTCTGCAATGCCCGCTGTAGGGTCAATTACCTTTTCTGAACTTCTTGGATTAACTATTTGAACCAAAAAATCAATCAAAGGAATTGGAGTTATAAATTGTCCCTTCTCTGCTTTTGAAAATTCATTTGCAAATTTGTAAAAGACAATTTGGTATAAATCTGTTTTCTGTGATTTCACAAAACTATAATCTTGAAACTGCTCAACAACTTCGGAAATAATTCTTATGTGCTCCTCTTTTTGCCAAGTAATTGTTTCAGTATCGATTCGTTTTAAAATAAAATGGTATTCTTGTGATGCCTCATTGTAAAGGGTTTTCATTCTCTCAATAAACGAGGCAATATTTTCATCCGCTAAACTTGTATAGTTTTTCTCTTTAGGTGTTACGTAAAATAATAAGTCCAACTCATTTTTTTCTGTGTCTGTTTTGTAAAACTCCAGATACGATTTTGCTTTTTCACTACGTTTTTCATCATAAATTTTTAAAGCCATAATTTGAATTAGTATCTCGTATCCTCTTTGGTTTTTCAAACTGACTTTATCCATTGTTTTTACAATATTTGAAATGCCTTCAGAAAGTTGCGTACTATAAACCCCTGTGATAATTTCCAAATCATTAATAGTTCTTTTTGTTCTGTCAATTTGAGGATGATAAATTTTCTGAATAAGTTGATCAAAGGTTGGGATTTTATAATAAGCATCTGTTAGATGTAAACTTAAATCTTTTGTGGTACTTTGTTCTTTTTTTAAATTGAATCCTTCATCTAATCTTAAGAATAACCCATTTTGTTTTTTAAATAAGTATAAGCGTTCCGTATCGTATAAGATGCCTAAGCAAAATCCATTTTCACTTTCTTTAAGTGCAGGTTTTAATTGTTGATTCCAGATTGATTCAGTATTTTTACCACTCTCTTTTTTAAATTCAATTACTGCAATTATATGCTTTCTTAACCAATCTAAAGCTGATTGGTCTTTTTGAGTATGAAATTTTTTGTAATAGTCAAACCAATTTTTATTGTCAAAAATTGCTCCATCAAATTTTATTGGTGCGGAAGTGACATTACCTTTAGGAAATTGAACCTCCACTCCCACGTAATCTTTTGAATACATTCCGGAATAAACAAGCGAATAAAAAAATTGCCATTTATAAAATTCTTCATTTGGCAAACCAGATTTTCCTTCAATATTTTTTTTCGCATCGAAATTTAAATGCACAGGAAGAAAAGAAGAAATTTCTTTTTTTCCTCTATATTTTTTATCAAACTCGTTTTTAAATTTTGTAAATAAGTACATACTTTTTACTTTTTTTTTGTTTGATATTTATTTCCAATGAATGAAGAGTTATCGAAAGTTTCCATATTGCAAATATATGGAAAAAACTTATTGCCCTTAAATTTTAAAATGAAAAGTTTAATTTTTTTATTTTCTTTGTATTTTTTAGAATGCCTTAATTTAAATTTCAAATACAGAAGCTATTGTAATCATTGGATTTAATATTATTAATTTATGAGCATAATTTTCAAAGACCTTGGATTAATTGATTACAAAAAAGCATGGGCGCTTCAGGAAGAATTGTTTAATAAAGTTCTTGAAGCAAAACTTTCAAAAGAAAAATCGGAAAGCGTGAATTATCTTTTATTTTGCGAGCATCCGCACGTTTATACTTTGGGAAAAAGCGGCGAAAAAAATAATTTGCTTATTGACCATATTCAATTAAAAGCGAAAAATGCAACATTTTACAAAACAAACAGAGGTGGCGATATCACATATCATGGTCCCGGACAAATTGTGGGATATCCTATTTTAAATCTGGAAAATTTCAAACTCGGAGTTAAAAGTTATATTTTTAATCTCGAAGAAGCAATAATAAATACTTTAAAAGAATATGGAATTGAAGCATCACGATTAGCAGGTGCTACAGGCGTTTGGCTTGATATTGATGTGAAAACAAGAGTTCGGAAAATATGTGCAATCGGAGTTAGAGTTTCCAGATATGTTACCATGCACGGATTTGCTTTTAATATAAATACAGATTTATCATATTTCAATTATATTAACCCTTGCGGATTTATTGATAAGGGCGTAACTTCAATGGAAAAAGAATTGAATAAAAAAATTGATATTGAAGAAGTGAAAAATGTTTTGAAAGAAAAAATTTATAAGGTGTTTGGAAATTAATAAAATTGTTTATGGTTCTGTAACGAATAGTTTGTGTAATCAAATTTGCTTTTATTTTTATTTTCGCTTACTTTTGTGATTATAAAATTTCAGAATTAAATATTCTTATGCTCAAAAAACTTTTTTTATGAATACCTTGAATATTCCTATTGAAGTTAGCCGAATTTTTAATGTTTTAAGGAATTTGCCTTATAATGAAAGGAAAAAGTTAGCTAATAAACTTTTACGTGTAAAAAATATTAAAGAATCTACGCGGGATTTTACTTTTACTCATCTTGCTAGTGAAACTGCTCTTGCAAAAGATTGGCTTAAACCAGAAGAAGACGAAGCATGGAAAAACTTATAAAAGGTGATATTGTTGTTATTCCTTTTCCTTTTTCTGATTTGTCAGATAGTAAAAGACGTCCTGCTTTTGTTTTGGCTGATTTACAAGGCGATGATGTCATCCTTTGCCAAATTACAAGTCAGAATGTGAAAGATGCATATGCTATTTCTTTAAATGAAATTGATTTTGTTAAAGGTTCTCTGAATCAGCAAAGCAACATAAGACCTAACAGATTATTTACTGCCAGTAAAATTATTATTGTTAAGAAAATAGGCTCTGTTAGTAATACCTTATCAAATAAGGTTATTGACAAATTATTTGAAATTCTTAAATGATTTTTATAATTTTAAATAAGGGTGTTTCAATGGAAAAAGAATTGAATAAAAAAATTGATATTGAAGAAGTGAAAAGTGTTTTGAAAGATAAAATTTATAAAGTATTTGAATTTTAAACTGACGGAGTGACTTCGAGTCACTCCGTCAGTCAATGCTTTTATTGAATCACTCTGCTAAACCCATAATAAATAAAAATCCCTGAAAATATTATTAATAATACGGCACAAACACCAATCAGGTATTTGTATGCTTTATCGTTAAAATATTTTTTCCCGCCGGTAACCAAATACGAAATAAAGGAATACCAAGTTAAATCACCAAGAATATGCCCTAAAAAGAAAACTACAACACCTATAAAACCATATTTCTGGCTTATTAAAATATAACCAAGTCCTATTGTTACCCACCATATTATCCAGTAGGGATTTGATATGCTTACTAAAGCTCCCGCCAATATTGTGTTTTTGCTTTTTTGCTGATTCGCAGAAAGATTTAATGTCAGTTTTGGAATAGATAAAAACATTTGTATTGACATATAAGCCAAAACCAAAGCACCCGAAAAAGAAACTGTAATTATAAAAATATTATTTTGCAAATAGCTTTTGAAACCAAGTAATATCAATGCTATAAAAATAATTTCCAGAATTGCATGCCCGATAATTAGCAAAGGAGCTGCCTTAAAACCCATGATAGTTGATTTGCTTATTGTATATGTAAGTAAAGGTCCAGGCATTATAGCTCCCGAAAAAGCCATGATATAAGATGATATGAAAAAATTAAATAATGTCATTAAGATAGTTTAAAGTTTAAGGTCTGAAGTTTAAAGTTTCGGAATTTTATAATTTGTTCCTTTAAACTAAAAACTTATATATTTAGTGTTTGTCCATAAAATCAAGAGTTTGGTTCAGAATGTTCGAGTTCGAGGCTTTCGAAGTTTTACAACTCAGGAGTATACTTGACGTATTCGACTGAGTTGTAAAACGAGAATAACGAAGAAATCGGACATTATGGACAAACTCTAATTATATTTCCCAAGTATCCCCGCTGTTCAGCAAATCATCAACATTTTTAATTTGCGAAGTTTGTTTTGCGGTTTTTATTTGTTCTTCAATCAAATCGTCGTAAGTAGGAAACATTGCTGAACGAATTACGCCAAAAGCCATTGGAAATTCAGGTGGAGACATTTTTGCAAGCATCAGATGTATGCCTGAACTCTGTTCATATTGGTCGTGAACTAAAAGGTCATTTTCAGTAATTCCGTTAACTCCTATATTGCATATTTTAAGACCGTTGATACCAAGGCGAATTCCTTTATCCTTATTCTTACCAAAAATCATCGGCTCGCCGTTTTTGAGGTGAAGTTGATAATCATCACGGGTATCCTTATCGGTAATTTCTTTATGAGCACCATCGGCATAAATTACGCAATTTTGTAAAATTTCAACAATAGAAGTTCCATCGTGTTTTGCTGCTTCAAACATTATTTCCGTAAGCATTTTCGGATTTGTATCAACGCCGCGTGCAAAGAAAGTTCCTTGCGCACCAAGCACGAGTTCACCTGCATTGAAAGGATGTTCAATTGTTCCCTGCGGGGAAGTTTTTGTAATTGTTCCCATTGGTGTTGTCGGAGAATATTGTCCTTTTGTTAAACCATAAATCTGATTATTGAACAGCATTATGTTTACGTCAATATTTCTGCGAATGATATGAATAAAATGATTGCCTCCGATAGCCATAGAATCGCCGTCGCCTGTGGCAATCCAAACACTCAAATGAGGATTTGCAACTTTAACTCCCGAGCCGATTGCAGCAGCTCTTCCGTGAATACCATGAAATCCATAAGAATTAACATAGTATGGAAACCGCGAAGAACAGCCAATGCCGGAAACCATGCAAAAATTTTCTTTCTTATATCCGATTTTTGGAAAAACATTAGCAACGGAACTTAAAATGGCATGAGCGCCGCAGCCGGGGCACCATTTTACCATCTGGTCGCTTACAAAGTCCTCTTTTGTAAGCTGAGTTCTAGACCTGTCAATTGTTAAATTTTCAGCCATATTATTTCTCCTCTAAAATTTGTTTGAATTTTGTTTTTAATTCTGATGTAAGAAAAGGTAATCCCTGAATTTTGTTGAACTGCTCATATTTGAATTCAGGAAAATTCATTTTTAGATATAAAATAAATTGTCCGAGATTAAGTTCGCAAACAATTATTTTTTTAAATTTTGAAAATAATTCTTTTGTGTTTTTTGGTAAAGGATTTATATATCTGAAATGAGCTAAGCTTACTTTTTTTCCTTCTTTTTGCATTTCAGAAACAGCACTTAAAATTGCTCCGAAAGTACCACCCCAGCTTACAACAAGCAAATCACCCGATTTTTCGCCGAACAGTTCCTGTTCAGGAATATTATTAGCAACAAGTTTTACTTTTTTCTCTCTAAGTTCGCTCATTACCTGGTGATTTAGCGGGTCTGAAGAAACTATTCCTGTTATGTTTTCCTTTTCCAGTCCGCCTATTCTGTGGCGTAATCCTTCTGTTCCCGGAATAGCCCATTTTCTGACAAGAGTTTTTTCATCTCTTTTGTAAGGTTTGTAATCGGCATCATTGGGCTTTGCAATAGGAGGATTTATTACCGGTAAATTTTTCATTTCGGGTATTTTCATTACTTCCGAGCCCATGCCAATATATCCGTCAGTTAACAAAACAACAGGAGTCATGTGTTCGAGAGATAATTTTGCTGCTTCAAAAGCAGAATAAAAGCAATCAACCGGACTGGAAGCGGCAATAATTATAAGGGGGCATTCACCGTTTCTGCCGAATAATGCCTGCATCAAATCCGATTGCTCCGATTTGGTAGGTAATCCTGTTGAAGGTCCACCTCTCTGAACATTAACAATAACCAACGGAAGTTCCGTCATTACTGCCAAGCCCATTGCTTCCGATTTTAGTGAAAGTCCGGGACCTGATGTTGTTGTTGCTGCAAGCGAACCTGCAAAACTCGCACCTATTGCGGAACATATACCGGCTATTTCATCTTCTGCCTGAAAAACTCTTACTCCGAGAGATTTATGTATAGCAAGTTCCATAAGTATTTCGGTTGCCGGAGTTATTGGATAAGAGCCTAAAAACAGTGGTCTGCCTGATTTTTCGGAGGCAGCAATCAATCCCCACGCAACAGCCACATTTCCGGTTATGTTGCGATACATACCTTTTTCAAGGTCTTTTGTAGCAGGAACTCTTAATGTAGAATGAACAAAATCAATAGTAACGGCATAATTGAAACCCGCTCTCATCACAGCTTTGTTTATTTCTATAAGTTGAGGTTTCTTTTTGAATTTCTTTGCAAAAAATTCATCGGAAGTTTTGAATTCACGGTTAAATAAAAAATATGTTATACCGAGAGCAAACATATTTCTTGTTTTATTTGCAGTTTTCTGGTCAACATTCATACTTTTCAATGCTTCTATAGTAAGAGAAGTAATCGGTGCCTTTATAAGCGAATATGTGCTTAAACTCCCATCTGTAAGCGGATTTTTCTTAAATCCTGCCTTTTCAATTGCTTTTTCTTCAAAAGTATCGGCATCAACAATTATTGTAGCATCAGGTTTTACCCATCGCAGGTTCGACTTCAACGAAGCGGGATTCATTGCTACGAGAAAATCAGCTAAATCTCCGGAAGAGTGGATTATTTTACTGCTAACCCTTACCTGAAATCCCGAAACGCCGGCAACTGTGTTGTGCGGAGCTCTGATTTCGGACGGATAATCGGGAAAAGTAGCGATTTCATTACCTGCCAAAGCAGCAGCTTCGGAAAATAAAGTTCCTGTTAATTGCATACCATCACCGGAATCACCGGCAAATCGTATAACTATATCTTCTTTTTCTACAATTTTATTTTCTTTGTTTATCATAAAATTTTGATGATTTTAAAAAGTTGCGGCAAAGTTAATTTATTGTTTTTTTACTTCAACAATTTTTATTAGATAATTTTTTAAAAAAAATATAAATCTTGAAATAGTAATTATTTCAGGTATTTAAAGAATATGAAATTTATTTTATCAACAATAAAATCTCTTATTTTACTTAAAAAAATTAAGTGAAATGCTGATTAAAAATAGTTTGAAGTTTAGAATTGAGGATTCTTGTTTTTTCTGTTTTCAGAAAGAATTTACAATGTCAATAAAGTCTTGTGATTTCAGCGAAGCACCGCCAATCAAGCCGCCGTCAACATCTTTATTTGCAAACAATTCTTTTGCGTTTTTTGAATTGCAACTGCCGCCGTATAGAATGGTTATTTCTTCAGCAACAGCACTGCCATATTTTTCAGTTATTAATTTTCTAATAAATTCGTGCATTTCCTGCGCCTGAGCGGAAGTGGCTGTAACGCCTGTTCCAATTGCCCAAACAGGTTCGTAAGCTATAATTATTTTCAGAAAATCTTCTTTACTCAAATCAAATAAACCTTCTTCGATTTGAGTTTTTATTATTTCAAAAAGTTTTCCCGATTCTCTTTCTGGAAGTGTTTCTCCGCAGCAATAAATTGGGAAAAGCCCAGTTGCTAAAACTTGTTTCACTTTTTTTGAAAGAAAAACATTATCCTCTTTAAAATAACTTCTTCTTTCGGAATGACCTGTTATCACATATTTCACGCCAACTGACTTAAGCATTTCGGCAGAAACTTCACCTGTGAATGCTCCTTTTATTTCCTGATGACAGTTTTGTGCTCCCACAGTAATCTGTGAATTATTTTTTATTAACTCAGCACATTTTTGCAAAAAGAAAAACGGCGGACATAAAACTATTCCGACATTTTGAGCAGTAATATTTTTTGAAAGCTCAATGATTTCATTTGTAAGCTTAACACCTTCTTCGAAAGTGTTATTCATTTTCCAATTTCCCGCAACAATTTTTTTTCGCATAATGTTAAAGTTTAAAATTAAAATTTTATTTTGTGTTTTTTTTTTATTTCAACATTGCTGAAATGGCTCGTGATATTTTTGCTTTCTTCATAAGCCGATAAAAGTTCTTCCTGTTCTTCTTCAGAAAGCTTACATAAGAACAAGTTATGCTGAGATTCTTTTTAAGTTCAAGGGTTATCGGCGTTAAGTATTATCTGCAAACTTACACAATAATTTTTAATTTCAATGGTTGAAATTTATTTGCTAATTAAAAAGCCAACCTTTTTTTCAAGATTGGCTTGTGTGGTTGCTTTAGGATGTTTCAAAAGGAAAATATTATTGTTTTTTTCTTTGTGTTCCTTTTTAACAAATACAATTCCTTCCGCAAGATTATTTTTAGAGTATTAATTTATCTGTTGAAATATTACTGAACAACCAACTTTCCATTCGTTATTTTTTCATTATTATTTATGATGCTGTAAAAATAAATTCCACTTTGAAGTTCATCTTTTTCAATGGTTGTTTCGTGATTATTGATAGAAATAATTTTTACTTCCCTTCCGCATACATCAAAAATTTTCATCATAGTATTTTTCAAAATTATTGCAGATGAAATTTTTAAGGTAAAGGATGTATTGAAAGGATTGGGGTAAACTTTAATACCCCCATCCTGGGTTACGTTAACAATTCCTGTTGTGCCCACGGTAATCGTTTGCGAAAGCGTGTTGTTGGTTTCGTCTGATTCCGCAAAGCGGTTAACGGGATCGGCGTACGCGGTAATCGTGTGGGTGCCGATAGGAATGGTATATGCGCCGCCACAATAGCCGCCACTACTACACAATGTTGTGTTGTTGATAGTAACAGATGCTCCTGCGGCAAGCGGAACGGTAAAGCTGCCGTAGGTTTGTTGAACTCCATCCACTTGGAACCCTATATCGATAGAGGATCCTGAGGTCGGAGAGCCACCCTGATTCTTTATTGTTGCAGTAAAGACCCCATTGGTGTAGGAGAATGAGCCGGGAACAATGATGGCGTCAGGCAGTGATATGGGGAGGGAGGAGCAGGATGTCAAACTATTTAGGTAATTCTCAAGATTGGTATATCCATTTACGGAGATTTGGGCACCATCTGCGGAGTTGTTGGGATTGAGAGCGTTGGAAGTTTCCCACGTATCGGGCATGCCGTCGTGATCGGTATCAGTATACGGAGTCCCGCCAGCAAGTACTGGCCAGTTATTATCGCCTCCCACGCTTCCTGTACTGGTATTATATTCATTTACAAGACGGGTATCTATGTCATCACGCATGGGGAGTGTGGCACCCGCACCGTTAAGAACGTTGGTGACGTTTGCCGTAGCGGAAGAAATGGTGATAGGATATGATGAAGTTATCCATGGGGTGTTGCGCTGGAATGAGGTGGAAGCGGGTCCGTTGTTGTCTTCTCCGTTTGGCGTTGCGCCTCCGCAGAAGCCCATGATGTTCCATTCGGGCAGGCTGCTATTTGTACGATGCGGACCAATGTTATCCTGCACATATATCGTCTGCGGGGGCTGTACGAGTGTGTAGGTACCGGCTTCGCTGAGCGCCATCTCATATCGGTTGAGCAAGGTACTCGGACCAACTTTGTAGTAGTTGCCAATGAAGTTCACGACAGACCCTGCTGCGTCGCGGGTCTGAACACCAGTCCCAAAGGACTGCCAGTTATAAATCACATTATTCACAACCTCAGTTGGACCATTACCTGAAATCAAGGGGTTGCGCTCGGCATTGCTGGTAATGTAGTTGTGGTGGATTGAAATATTGTGCATCCACGCTCCATATCCCGGTTCTGCTCCTACCAGCAGACCTTTTCCGGAAGCTCCATCCATTGTTGTGTAGGCATTTGCTTCCCCAAAAATATTCCACTGAAACGTCACATCATGCACTTTTGCCCAACTGCCGTTATCGTCCTGTTGCCAACCGAGAGAGCAGTGGTCAACGATGACATTATAGACCGGTGCCGTTCCGTCATCGTTAGCAATAACAAACCCAGTATAGTACCAGCTGTTGATAGCATCAATCCAACCACGACGATGACGGATATAGCGAACGATAATGTCATGCGCATCGTTCCGTATAGATAAACCGTAATAGCGAAGTTGTATTCCTCCACCAGGCGCGGTCTGTCCAGCAATGGTGAGATATGATTGAGCGACTCCAGATATCATGATGTCTGATTGCATGTCAATGGTGCCTGCAACTTTGAACACAACAGTACGCGGTCCGGTTTGAAGGACGGCATCTCGAAAACTGCCCGCCCCCGCGTCGTTCAGGTTGGTAACTTCAATAACACGACCGCCACGACCGCCGACCGAGACAGCGCCAAAACCTTCGGCACAGGGAAAGGCGGGAACTTGCGCGATTACGAAAGACGGGGTGAACAAGGATATGATGAATATGGTGCTAATAAGAATTTTTTTGCCACTGCTCATCAAGAGCATTAAGCAAAAAGTTAATGCGTTTTTTGTAAGTGTAGATTTTTTCATGATGGTTGGTTTTAGATTGTTTGTCCTAACTCCCTTTAGGGTTAGGGGCTTTACTGAACAACTATTTTTCCATTCGTTATTTTTTCATTATTATTGATAACACTATAAAAATAAATTCCATTTTGTAGTTCGCCTCTGTTAATGGTTGTTTCATTGCTGCTGATAGAAACACTTTTTACTTCCTTTCCGCATACATCATAAATTTTCATCTCAGCATTTTTAAGAATTGTTGCATCAGAAATTTTTAAAGTAAAGAATGTATTGAATGGATTGGGATAAATCATTGTAGCGTTATTCATTTCTTCATTTATTATTCCTGTCGGTGTTTCCACGCATGAAGTGCCGGATAGTTCAATGGTTCCGAAAGAAGAGGTTTCGTGGGAAGATGTTGGCTGCATGAACCAGGACATACTCGCATCCGCAGCGCCTCCGTCATCGTCGTCATCAGCAAGCATATCGAACCCGATGAGTTTTCCCGATGCAGGGGTAACACCAATCGCGATCCATGTTATTTTTAGTTCCATCAGGTATCCGCCGGTATTGGCACCTTGCGAGAAAGTAAACCCGACAGGATTTAGCGTGGTGGTAGCGTTATGGTATTCGTAAGCCGTGGCATCATTCCATCGTATGATATATTGATGGTCGTTGGCATCGTAGTCGCCGGTGGTTTTGTCGTTGTTGCCGTCAATGAATATCTCCAAAGCATCATCATCCCAGGTGTTTGTTCCAGAATCATTTCTGAACGCATCATCTTTTACGTTTACCAAAAGGTAAAGGGCTGTATTATCCCACACGGCTTTATAGGTGGCGGAAATATCGGCGGATGAAGAAACAGTTCCCCACATGATATTTTTTAAGGTGTCGGATTCTACTTGTGCCCACGTATTTTCGGCTATTCCATCAATTACAGGAGCCAGCACAGAACTGCAAAAAGAAGGATTCGTAGCACCAGTTGTAAATTCATGGGCGCCAATGTCGGGGCTTGTGCCACGGGCGGTTTTGAAATAATCGTCTGTTACCTCCGTCAGTACGATAGCTTTGTTTATTGCCGGAGAAGAAGCGGAAGAAAGTTTGAAATAATCTGCTGTGAGTAGTCCCGGGCTGATAGTTCCTGTTTTGGCAAGAAGTGGGTCTCCTAAAACATCACCTGTGCCAACAGCGTTTGCAGGGCGGGCTCCTTGCCATAGATTGTTGCTCCAAGTGATGCCGGAAGCTGAAGGAATGTTGCCACTTGTTGTAAAAATATTATTTCTAATTTGGGAATTTGTATTAACTATAACAGGATTTCCACCAACTCCTGTGGACAATCTACAATTAACAAGAGTATTGTTCGCGATCAAAACATTCGTCAAACCGCTTCCGGAAACGATGGTCCATGAGAAGGCATCGACCGAGGTGTTGACAAATAGGTTGTTGATAACGATGTTATTGGTTGAGCGAGGTTTGCTTGCCTGTTCATCTGCAAGTGTCAGAGTTGCACTTTGCCCGCAAATATTTCCGGGGGTAACATACACCATGTTTCTTTGAAAGAGAACATTGGAGGCATCTGAAATATACGTATTGGTCGCCCAGTTGTCATACACGATATTGTCTTCTATAGTTGTTCCATTCGCTTCATAAACAGAAAGACCTTCACCCCAGTTGTTGTAAACAATATTTCTTCGTATTATGGTGTTAACCGGAGCACGCGCTGCGCTTAATCCTGATGCCCAATTATTACTACTACTACCATTCACGTTATTTAAACACGTTTGCCATACCTGACTGTCCTCAACAATATTGTAATTTCCTGTAATAAGTATGCCATTATCAATAATATGATGGACATTGAAGTGACTTATTATATTATTTTGTCCATATATTCCAACACCTCTTTGATAGTTACCCGAACCAGTATTTTTTACTTCAAATCCCGACATGTGAATATAACTCCCGTTCAAAACTACGAGTCCACACCAGCCGCAAGTCGGCAGGTTATTTTGGCCATCTATTATTGGCAACTCTCCGGGGTATGCTGAAATGGTGATTGGCAATGACACTGTGCCGGAAACACCTACATTAACAGCTTCTACATATGTGCCGCCTCTTACATAAAGAATGTCACCTGCAACGAGCTTTGCTACGGAAGCATTGATTGTTTTCCACGGAGTGTTTATATTCTGAGCTTGTGTGGTTGTGTAACTATCATTTCCATTAGTAGCAACATAATAGGTGGCTGAAAAAGCACTACCGGCGAACAAAACCATTAGCGCAATTACTGTGGAGAAGAGTAGATTTTTTGTTTTCATGATTTTTTGTTTTAAGTTAAACAATTTATTTAATCAGTAATTATTATTGCACAACCAACTTCCCGTTCGTTATTTTTTCATTATTGTTGATGATGTTGTAAAAATAAATCCCGCTTTGAAGGTCGCCTTTGTCAATGGTTGTTTCGTGATTATTGATAGAAATATTTTTTACTTCCCTTCCGCATACATCATTAATTTTCAACATAGCATTTTTAAGAATGGGTGCATCAGAAATTTTTAAGGTGAAATTTGTAGTAAAAGGGTTTGGATAAACATTAAAAACCTCTTGATTGCTCTTTTCGGAAAGTCCGGTAGGGGTGTAGCAAGACACACCAACACCGCAGGGCCATCCATCCCAAATCTCCAGACCTGTTGTCCACTGTTGTTCCGGACTCGCTCCTCCACCATACGTGTTATTCAGCATAATCCGGTTTATCGGAAGTTTATATATTGTATCCTTATTCCATCCAATATGATCAACAATGACCTGTCCATTGACCGCTGCCCAGTAACGACCACTATTACCGGTTGAGCGATGCCAAAAAACTTCATATTTGAACCATTCTCCAACCGGGACAGGGATGGTGGTATTCGTTACTTCCCAATGGACTTTTTTTTGGCTTTCGGAGAAAAAATTTGCAACATTATCTCCTTCAGTGTGCCAGTATAGTTTCCCCGTGCTGGTATTTTTTAATACATGAGTTATTATACGGTAATCTCCCTTCCATGTTGGTGAACCGCTTTCAATCATCCCACCGGTTTTCCATTCCGAAAGTACCCGCCATGCTGTGTTACTCGAAGTGCCAAGTGCAGCTACCAGATTCGACTGGAACTTAAACCAATACGTATAATACACATCGCCGGTATCAGTGGTATCACCAGACTCAACCGATTCTCTATATATCATAAAGCCATCTTGAGAGGCGCCCCATTCTGGACCTGCTGCATTATTTATTTTTAGATTCTGGAAAAGTGCATGGCATGGATTTCCGTCCGGACCGGTAACTTCCTGAATCTCGTTGGTTATGTAGTTACCAAGAGTTGAGAGAGTAACGGGTACATCAGCAATCATATCAAAATACGATTTGGTCGCGTTCCATGGAAGCATTGGCTCTTTATTCCCTGTTGCCACATTGATGCCGGTAATATTTTGCCCACCCGTGCCCGCATTGCTATTACGAATATATGGCGCAGAGAGCGTGGTTTGTTCAGGGGAAAAATCCGTCCTGTAAAGCATTTTAGGCGTTTGTGCATTTACATGGAACGCTCCCAACGACATAGTTATTGCGAAAAATATTTTCGCAATTCGATTCAGAGTTTTTGTTTTCATGGTTTTTTTAGGGTTTAGTTAAACAATTTATTTAGTAATTATTCATTTATTATTGTACAATCAATTTTCCATTCGTTATTTTTTCATTATTATTGATGATACTGTAAAAATAAATCCCGCTTTGCAGTTCGCCTCTTTCAATAATTGTTTCATTACTGCTGATAGAAACACTTTTTACTTCCTTTCCGCATACATCATAAATTTTCATCTCAGCATTTTTAAGAATTGTTGCATCAGAAATTTTTAAGGTGAAATTTGTAGTAAAAGGGTTGGGATAAACATTAAAAACTTCTTGGTTGCTTTTTTCGGAAAGCCCGGTAGGGGTGTAGCAAGATACACCAACACCGCAGGGCCAGCCATTCCAAATCTCCAGACCTGTTGTCCATTGCTCGATTGGGGCACTACCTCCGCTATAGGCATTGTTTAAAAATATTCGGTTTATGGGGTATGGGTTAGATACTCCGGTGGGATACATCGAACCATGATAATCAATAATTACCTGTCCATTAACCGCAGCCCAATATCGTCCATCGGTACTGCCTTTTGTTGACCTATGCCAGAAAACTTCATATTTGAACCATGTGCCAACAGGAACAGGAACAGTAGTGTTATTTGTTGGTCCCCAATAAATGTGCTTATTATCATTGTTATCCCAGCCATCGCCTTCGGTAGTCCAGTAAAGGGTTTTGCTGGTATTTTGATGAACATGGGTAATTATGCGGTAATCTGTGGAGCCGCCCGTTTTCCATTCCGACATTACTCGCCAGTTATCGGAACCATCATCTGTGCCTAATTGAGTGTGTAAATTAGATGGAAACTTGAACCAATAGGTGTAATACACATCACCTGGGTCCGCCATAGTTTGACTTTCTCCTCTATAAATCATCAAAGCACATTGAGAAGCACCATAATCAGGAGGGCACGCATTATTTATCTTTACACTTTGATAGAGTGCATATACCTGAGTCCCGTTAGGTCCCGTTACCTGCTGAATCCCATTGCTGATATAGTTACCGATAGTAGAGAGATTTACAGGAACATCGGCTATCATATCAAGACCTGATATGTCTGCTCCCCAGGGAATAATTGCTTCTTTGTTCCCTGTTGCTACTTTGATACCTGTAATATTTTGCCAAGCGCCGGTACCTCCATGTGAAATATCTGATTGAGACGGTGCAGAGAGGTCGCTCTGTGCAGGTGAAAAATCTGTTCTGTAAAGCATGGTTTGCGCTGATACTTGGGATAATCCCAACGACACAATTACTGCGAAAGCCATTTTCGTAACCCGTTTTAGTACTTTTGTTTTCATGATTTTTGGTTTTTAGTTAAACAATTTATTTAGTAATTAATTGAGGATTCATAATAGTAATTATTTCTATTCCAACAGTTCGGATTATCATACCAGTAGTTCGCATGACTACTCCAATAGTTTGGAATTACTGATGACTTAGGAAAGTTTCCGAATAACAGGGGAATATTCATTGATAGTTGAGAAACTTGTGTTTGTTTAATAAATTTGATAAAAGTGAGCATTTTATATTAAGTTTAATTTTTGCTTAGTTTTCAAAGCATTGAAAGTATTTAGACAGACGTTAAAATTTTATTGTCTTACGCAAATAAATTACATACAAAAATAAATTATAAAGAAAGGATAAACAAATTTATTATCTATACATAATCTATACACAAATGTTTTTTCAAAAACATTATTTGTTTATTATTGCGGGATATAACTTATTGTTTTTAATAGTTTTACATTTCAAAATGTGAAACCTTTATGATTTTTGAGGCATTATTTTAACATGCAGTCATCTTGACATTATTTTTTAAAATGTTGATATTATGTAAGTTAGCTGATTAATTACAATTGGTTCAGGAATTGCACAAAATTTGTTTTCTCTTGTATGTTCATTTTTTTCCTTAGCCGATGGCGGCTAACATCTACACTGGAAGAAGATATATTTAACAATGAGGCAATTTCTTTCGAGCTAAGATTTAATTTCAGCAGCGCTGACAGTTTTTTTTCATAATCAGTCAATTCGGGGAAATGTTTACTTAATTTAAAATAGAATTCTTCATTTATCTGTTCCATTTGTTTGTTGAATTCTTCCTGTTCTTTGCTAATATTCATGCTTGTTGTTATATTTCTTGACAAGTCAGCAAGCATTTTAATTGCCTGCTCCATGTCATTTTTGTCAAGTGCGAGGTTTACTGTTTTAATATTCTCTTTTATTTCCTGCAGTATGCTATTCTTATTGACGATATGTACACCCATATTCATAACATGTTCATTCTTATGCTCAAGTTCCGCCCTCATTAATTCTTTCTGCGTTTCATTAATTTGCTTTTCTTTCTCGGCAATTTCGCGTTCTTTGGTTATTTCACTTTCCATTAAAGCTTTTTGTGCCTCCTTAATTTTCAGGTTCTTGACAGAAATTTCAAGTTCATTTTCAATAATTTTTCGTTCCTTTTCGGCAATTTCAAGTTCCTTGAGTGTTTTAATACGTTGACGGTTATAAATTAATAATCCAATTATCACAAGAAGCAATAAAGCACTAACAAATATGTATAGTTTTAGCAGAGCAATTTTTTTGTCGCGTTGTAATATTTCAATTTTTTTATTATTCAGAATAATTTCCTTGTCTTTTTTTTCATTTTCTAATTTGAATTGCGCTTCCGCTATCTTTTTACTGCTCTCTTCATTATAAATACTGTCATTCATTATTTTAAACAGTTTATGATATTCAAGTGCTTCCTTGTAATTTCCTTCCTTATCTTTCAGTATGGAAAACCGTTCATAATTATTTACAATATTTTTCTTATCTCCAATTGCTTTTGCTAATTCTAAGCTTTGCTTAAAATATTTCTGCCCCTCTCTGTAATTTTTCAGCATCATATAATCTTCTCCAATATTACATAAGGTAATAATCATTAATTGTTTGTTTCCTGCTTCCTTCGCACTTTCAAATGATTTTTGATGCATATTCAATGCTTCGTTATAATTGCCTAAAGCATGACAAGTGACTCCAATATTATTTAATATTTCGGCAATAAGTTTTTTATTAACTATTCCTTCAGCATATTTAAGTGCTTGTTGAAAATATTCCATCGCTTTGTGTGAATTACCTGATTCGTTGTAAACCGCTCCTATATTATTCAAACAAGAAGATATTCCCTCTTTATGATTTAATTCCTCGTATATTTTCAAAGCCCGTTTATGATATTCAAGGGATTTGTTTGAATTACCAATATTGAAATAAATTTCCCCCATCATATTTAATACATTTGCCATGCCTTGCTTGTTAAGTAAATCTCCTTCACGTGCAAATAACTGCTCATATATTTTTAATGCTTCCTGTAAATATTCAAATGCTTTCGCATAATCACCCAGAGAACTATATATTTTTCCTATTGCAAAGGTGGAAAGGGATAAAAAATAGGTGTCATTCACTTTTTTACTCAGAGCAAGGACATCTTCATCATATTGTAAAGCTTTTTTGTACTCTCCTGTGTTTTCATATATAACTCCGATGTTATTCAAAGCATACATGAGTCCTTTCGTGTAACTGATATCACGGGAAAGCTTTTCCGTTTTTTGAAAATACTGCATGGCTTTGTTATACTCCCCTGTATTAAAATAGATACGTCCAATGTTATTTAAAGCTTTTGCTGTTTGCATTTTGTTTCCGGACTTTTGATACATTTCCAACGCTTTCTGAAAACAAGACAATGCTTTATCCGGCATGAATTGGGCATTATATACATTTCCAATAGTAAAAATTGCATTAACTTCTTCGTCCTTATTTCTATATTTTTTTGCATGCTCTAATGCTTGCTGTGCATATTCGTAAGATTTTTCATACGAGAATGATAAATATATTTTTGCAAGTTCGTTATAAACTTTTGCTTTTCCCTTATTATCGGTGGTTTCTAAAACTCGTTTTAAACTGTCAATTGTGTGGTTTTGTTTTTTTGTGAGTGGGGCGTTTTCGGCTGCGAGGGAAAATGAAGTATGAAGTATGAGATATGAGGTAAGAATTACTGCTGTTGTGAAAATATATTTTTTCATAACGAAAGTATTTAGAATATGTAAAGGTAAAAAAAAGAATTGAAATTAAAAGTGAAGTACGCGGTATGAAAGTTTTATTACCTCATATTTGTCATTCTAAAAAATCAACATCAAAAAAATATTATATTTGTATAGTTAATAACAACAAATTATGTTCAAAGTTGAAAACCCGAACAAATGACCTGTTATCTTAAATGATTGATAAATTATGATAACTCACTTATCAGATTTTATTCTCAGAGCGAATTACACGAACTACAAATGTTCTGAATTTTTCTGTAGCAATTATTTATCAAATGACCCTTCGGAGCACAAATTTGCAGGTTATGTGCATCCTGAAATTGAATATGTGGTTGAGCATGGAAAAAAACTTCGTGCAATTGACACAGTTTATATTGATATTCCTTTTTTAAGTGCTTCAAATAAAGAAAATGCAAAAGAATATTTAATTCATTTAATAAATGCTGAAAAAGGAGATGAGAAATCCCGAAATTACCTTTTGAAAAAAAGAACAGATTATTATAAAGCATTAAAAAAAATATTTACATCAAACATTTTTACGGATGACAAATATGTTGTTCCTTCAATCACAAATAAAAAATGCAATGCTAAATTAGTTAGTCACAAAGGAGCAACGCTAATAGAGCTTACTCAGGAAGGATTTCCTGTACCCGACTTTTGTATTTTAACATCAGAAAATTATTCGCTTCCACAAAAAAATAAAATAAAAAATATTGAAAATGCAATTTCAAATCTTGAAAAGCTGACTTTTTCCAAAATAGGAGCTACCGAAAATCCGTTGATTCTTGCGATGCGTTGTGCAATGCCGGAATATATTCCGGGTTTAATGCCCACTTATCTGAATGTTGGTGTTACTGATAAAATTTATCTTCAATTAAAAAAAACTTATGGCATTGAAGTTGCGAATAAAATTTATTACAACAACTTAAAAACAATTCATGCAAAACTCTATCCCGATTTCGACTGCAATACCGATGATTCAGCAAATAAAAGCGAGCAGATTGATTTTGAGAAAATGATTAATTATTATTTTGAGAAAATTTCCATTAAAGACAACAACCTGCTTACCGATGCATATTACCAGTTTGAATTTTTTATAGGTAAAGCCGAAACATTTTATAAAAACAATGAAGATTTAATTTACACATTTCAAAAGGGAAGGAAAACACATCACTCAATAATACTGCAAAAAATGGTATGGACGGTGCGTGATGAAGATTCTTACCCCGGTGTTTTATATACAAGTCATTCCCGAACGGGTTTGGGCATGCAGATTGAAAGTGTAAAAAACATATTTGGCGAAGACATAATGACAGGGTTAGTAAATACAGAACATACCGAATTTTTCAATAGGGATGAAATAAAAGTTCAATTTCCTGCAATTTATCATTTTTCAGTACTTTCACCATTATTAGAAAAAAAACTTAAATCTCCCGCAACAATTGAATTTGCTGCTGAATCATTTAACGGAAGGCATTTCTTTTCAATACTGCAATTAGATAATTCAGAATTAACAGGCAGAGCAACATTGTTGTCGGCAATTCATTTATATAAGCGTAAAATTATAAGCAAAAAAAGAGTAGTTAAATTAATTCACCCATATCATCTCAGACAGATATTTTCAGAACGCATAGACAACGAATCATTGAAAGAGCTGAAGTTTTTTTGCCACGGCATATCAATATTACCGCGCTCGGCAGTATCGGCGAAAGCTTATTTTTCTGCAAATGCGGCTATAGAAGCCAAAAAAAAGGGAGAAAAGGTTTGCTTCTGTAAATCCACATTCAGCCCTTCTGACAGAATAGTGATGAGCGAAGTAGATGCCATTATAAGCATGACACCGGCGGCAATACATGTTGTAACTGCTTGCCTTGGTTATGGAATTCCGGCACTTATAAATCTCGAAAACTATAATATAAAATTAGTAAATAACTCGCTTGTCAATGAGCATGGAGTTGCAATAAATGAGGGAGATTGGATAACAATTTCGAGCAAACACAGGATATTATTTTTAGGAAAAGCAAATTATAAACCGGCACGATTTCAAAAATATCTTGAAGGGCAAAAGCTTGAACTGGAGCCAAAGGAAGAAAAGGTTTTTATAAATATGGCAACAGCTTTCGGGGAATACCAGAAAATTGTAAATTCTCTTGATTCCGGCGACATTACGAAATTGTCCGATTTGGTTAAACTAATAAGAAATGATTTGCAAAAAAATCCGGGAAAAGCTGCAAACATTGTTAATAAATGGTTTGATGCACACACTAATTATTATATTCATCAGATATTGGAAAGCGAATTGGGTACGCACACGGAACAGTATAAACTTTATAATTTCCTTACAACAGACAGGAAAATAAAATTTTTTAAAAATATAATTCCTGTTTGCAGAAGAAAAAATCTTAAAGGCGACAAAGCCGGAGCTTTTATGCTTGGGCGTTTTATGTGCCAGCCGCATCCGATTGCTTTCTGGAAAGAATTAACTCCCAATGAAATTGTTTTTTTACTTAACGAATATGTTCTTTTTGAAAAGTATTTGCAAATACTAAATGATTTCGGCGAAAGACACATTAACCGCATAAGAAACGAAGCGTTAAATTACGATTTAGGAAGCATAAATCTTTCAAAAAAGAATGCAGCAATTTTTATTTCTTTAAAACTATATATAAAAGATTGGAAAGAAATAAATGCAGCATTTAATGCTTCTTTTGATAAAGAAACAAAAATTTTAATTGACCTGCTTCAGGTGCCTTACGGAAGTATTTATGAATTTGATTCTCCATGGTCATATAACGAACTGCAAGAAATTTGTGGAAATGAGCGAATACCTGTTCCCGATAAAAGTGAGTTATAGTGTCTGCTTCTCAAGTTCAACGTAGTCCTGCCGAACAGGCAAAAAACAATCTATAACTTTACATTCTGTTATTGCTTTTGCTGAATGAAGAATATTCGAGGGAATAAAAGCTGACATGCCGGGTGTTAGTAATTTCTGGTCGCCATTCATGTCAAATAAAAGTTGTCCTTCTATTACATGTGTCCACTGCTCGTGAACATGACGGTGTTCTGGCATATCAATATCTTTTTCCAAGGTTACGTGTCCAAAAGTCAACTGGTCGGAATGGTATAATGAACTAGTAATACCTTCCCTGATTTTTACTTTTTTTCTTGTTTTAAAGTCAATGTATGGCATAGTTGTTTATTTTTAAAATTTTTAAAAAAATATCATCATTATCCGATTAAATTTTGTTTGCATTATAATTTCGTGCCTACAGCACTTTAATAAATTTGAATTTGCTTATTCTACCATAATATCGTACCTACGGTACTTTTTTTAGCCTCGTTAGAGGCGACATTTTGGTAGAAATAAAACAAATTAAAAAAGTAAGCCCCGTAGGTGGCGGCATTATATCAATATATTGAAACCATGACATTTTAACATTCATTAAATTATTTTTACCGTTCATTAGTGAATAAATATATATAAGCATTACTAACTCAATTTCACTCTCGGGTCAATAATTGCGTAAGCGATATCCACAAAAATATTTATAAATACAAGCATAATAGAAACAACAAGCACTGCGCCCATTATCACGGGAAAATCATATTTTTCGAGCGAATTTACAATTACAACACCTACACCTTTCCAGTCGAAAATATATTCGACGAAAACAGCTCCTGCCATGAGTGATGCGAGCCATCCCGAAAATGCTGTTACAACAGGATTAAGTGCATTCCGCAAAGCGTGGTTTTTAATTACTTTAAACATGCTTAACCCCTTGGCTCTTGCTGTGCGAATATAATCCTGCGATAAAACATCGAGAAGAGAATTTCTTGTCAGTTCAATAATAATCGCAAGCGGACGGATGCCAAGAGTAAATGCAGGAAGAATAATATTTTTCGGAGCGAGCTCTTTTCCGTTACCGAAATCATCAATTGAATACAAGCTGCCGAACATGTTGAGTCCGGTATAATGAGCCAGCACAAAAGCAAACAGCCACGCAATAATTATTGCAGCAAAAAACGAAGGCAGCGACATTCCGAATACGGCAACAAACAAAGAAATTTTATCCCAGAGAGTATCTTTATAAATTGCACAAAATATGCCAATAAGCATACCAACAATTAAAGCAAATGTCATTGAAACCACTGCAAGTATTATTGTATTGGGCAATGCCTCAAGGATTATTTCCGAAACTTTTTTCTTCGATTGGTATGAGCGCCGCAAATAAGGATATTTTAATACAATGATTTTTTCTTTCGAAATTTTTAAAATTCTGAAATAAGGAGAATACTTGTTAGCATTGAGAAACCAATAATTATTTGCATCCTTAAAATTATGAATTGACACAAGAGACAAATCATTAAGATAGTTAAAATATTGTGTCAACATTGGTTTATCTCTTCCCAAATCCTTATTTATGGCATTCACTGAAGCAATGTCGGCGCGTTGCCCAAGCATCATTCGTGCTGGGTCGCCGGGAAGAATATTGAATAAAATAAAAATTATTGTTACAACACCAAACAACACCAACAAGCCGTAGAATAATCTTTTAATGATGAATTGCAGCACAAGAAAAATAGTTTAAGGTTCAATGTTTAAAGTTTCGGTTTTATTGTCAGTTGTGCAACTTCGATATTCAGTGTTCGATATTTTTCAGCGAATCATTCTAATCTGAACTATTCATAAACTTTTAACAATCATAGCTACGAGCTACAAGTCACGAGCTAAGAGAAAAAAAGAAATTAACAACAAACTACAAACAGTTTAAGTTTTTTGTGAATAATGCAGGCTAAATAAACTTTCTTACTAATGACTATTGATTATTATTCCTGAATTTTCATTTTCCTGAAAGTATTATCCTGAAGTACATCTATTGCTTTTTGAAATGTTTTATCAACATCGCTGACTACTTCGAAATAAGCACTCATGTCAAATAAATTTCGTGCAAATAAAGCTTTAATTTGTGTAACAATAACTCTTTCCGATGTTTTAATTCCTTTATCATCTTTTTTCACTTCTTTTTTTTCTGCATATTTTATAAATGTTTTCAGAAAGTCATCATCAACATTGAAATTCTTTTTAAACACTTCTATTGAGGGATATTTTTCCAGTAATTCTTTTTTATTGTTATAAACATACTCAAGGGTGAATTGATTAAAAACACCTTTTCTGTATAAATCGGTAAGATACTTTGAAGATTCGCTTGTATCAAGGGGAATAAATATATCGGGCATTATGCCGCCGCCGCCGTAAACTAATCTTTTGCCGGGAGTATAATATTTTAACGAATCGGGAAAATGAATGCTGTCGGAGTTATACAATTCTCTTTTTTCCACTCTTTTTGCAATATCTTCAAAATATTTATCCACTCCCTGTTTGTATGATTTTTGAATACATCTGCCGGTAGGTGTGTAATAGCGTGCTGTTGTAAGGCGAATAACCGAACCATCCGTTAAATCGAAAGGACGCTGCACCAAGCCCTTTCCGAAAGAACGTCTTCCTATAATCAAACCTCTGTCCCAATCCTGAATGGCACCTGAAACAATTTCACTTGCAGAAGCAGAACCTTCATCAATAAGCACAATAAGCTTTCCGTTTTTAAAATTTCCTTTTGATGTAGATTTATAATACTGACGCGAACTATTTAATCCTTCGGTATAAACTATCGTTTTATTTCTTTCTATAAACTCATCAGCAAGCTCAACGGCGGTATTAAGGTAACCACCCGAATTGCCGCGTAAATCAAGAATAAGATTCTTTGCTCCTTTTTCTTTCAGTTTTGTTAAGGCATTATTAAATTCGTTAATTGAAGTTGTAGCAAAACGTTCGAGTTTAATATATCCTGTTTCAGAAGTAGCCATAAAAGCTGCATCAACGCTGTATATAGGAATTTTATCGCGAGTGATATTAAAGTCGAGAATATTTTTTTCACCTCTTCTTGAAATTCCAACTTTTACGATTGTTCCTTTCGTACCTCGCAATTTTTTTAATACCCAGCTATTATTAACTTTCATTCCGGTAGCATCTTCACCTTCAATTTTCACAATTTTATCACCCGATAAAATTCCGAGTTTTTCGGAAGGACCGCCTGTAATAACAGCGACAACAAATATTGTGTCATTTAATATCTGAAACTGAACACCTATTCCATCAAAGCTTCCCTGCAAGGGTTCATTGGCTTCTTTAATTTCTTCTTTACTAAGATAAGCGGAATGAGGGTCAAGTTCCTTGAGCATTCCCATTATTGCATATTCGGTAAGTTTACCGGGTTTTGTAGAATCAACATAATAGGCATTTATGCATTTGAGCGCAGCCATAAATTTAATATACGACGAATCAAGCTGTGGACTTTGTGCACAAACAATTTTAAAAGAAAATAAGAAGCAAGTAAAAAATACTCCTAACAGTACATTCCGGAAATTTTTCATAAGAATAAAAAATTAGTAAAGAAAGCAAATGTAATAAATTTCTGCTATATCTTCACCAATTTTTTGGTCTGCGAATTATAATTTTCAGATTTTATTTTCTCGCAGAGTTTTACGCAAAGTTTCGCAGAGATTATTAATTATTCACTTGCTCCCAAAAGTTCTAACGCCAAAACCTGCACGAAAATTGATTTTCTTATAATTTTACCTAATAATAGTTACCGCCCCGTGCAACTCCCACTCCTTCCCATTTTTCCCCATTGCTGAAATTATATGGTAACATGTTGCATCTGGTAGGGTATATCCTGAATAAGTGATTAGCTTTTACTCTTTTAGTATCTTTCTTACTTCAACTGTCTTGTCGGTAATAAGCTTCACAAAATATATTCCACTCGTCAAGTTACTAATGTTAATTTGTGTCTTGCTGTCTTTTATTTGTTGTCTCATTAATTCCTGTCCTTTTATATTGCAAATTGTTAAAAAGTTTTCTCTTATCAGTCGTGGAATTTCAATTATTAATTCATCATTTGAAGGTATTGGATATATATTTATTTTGTTTTCAATGTAGTTCTCTTCAACTTTTGCAGATAATCGACAAATATGTGAAGATATAAATTGTTTATAGCCGTCTTTATTAGAATAACAAACCAACCTACAAACTCCTTCATGACCAGTTGCGCATGGCAACCCATAAAAAGCGTCTAAAAGATCTGTTGCTTTTCCAATTCCTTCGTATTCTGTACTAGCTGTATCATTTAAATTATTAAAATGATAAATTTTTCTAAGATTTGCACCAAAATAAAATGTATCAATGCTAGTTAATATGCATGGGGTTCCAAAAACAGTATCCCCAATAGATAAATTAAAATCATACAATAAATGTTCGTTGATATGAGCAGTATTAACAAAATAAATTCTTTTAAGAGAATCTTCACGAATTCCTCCATAATAATTGAAATGCTTAATAGTATCTATTGTGTCTTTTTGATACCTGTATAATTTATAATACCAATTCCCATTTATTAAAGTATCACCTTTAAAATAATATTCAACATAATAATCCCCAGAACCCCATAAATGATCAAATTCACCCCAGTGTGAAGAATAATCAAAATAATTAAAATAAGTTACCTGTGAATAAGAAAGGTTTGTTATTTTAGTTAAAATTAATAATAGAAGAATTAGTTTTTTCATATCTTTTTATTTTTAAATCAGTACTAAGATAACAAAAAGAAAGACAAAAGTAAAGTACAAACAAGTATTCGGTGGAATTCATTAAGTATTCGGTAAAAACTTAATCCGATATTTTTTTTAAAGATTTGTAGTTTTTAATTGAAAGCAGTACAATAACCTTCTGTATTTTTATATTTATTTATTATATTTTTTTGTTTTTATTTTTTCACAGCAAAGATGCCAAGACGCAAAGTTTTTTGATTTTACAACCACAACAAAATAATCCTGCACAAAAATTGATTTTTTTATAATTTTACCTAATAATAGTTACCGCCCCATGCATCTCCCACTCCTTCCCATCTTTCCCTTCTGCTGAAATTATGTAGTAATATGTCTTATACTGAAATAGGTTGACCATTTTTCGTTAAATATATTTTACAAAATTAGCACTAAATTCCGAAACATTGATAACTTATTAAAAAACCTTTGAGAGTTTTTTAAAAGTTGTCAACATTC